>JAQYWP010000006.1:13770-27036 GCA_029379285.1 Rhizonema sp. PD38 | reverse complement strand
GACGCTCGTGCCTCGCTACCGCTTCGCTAACGCTAACGCTGCGCTAACGGGTGACGCTCGTTCCGACGCTCGTGCCTCGCTACCGCTTCGCTAACGCTACCGCTGACGCTCGTTCGCCTTTGGCGTCTCCCCTTGGGAGAAGACTCGCTAACGCTAACACCAGTCGCCTACGGCGGGAAAACGCCTCATGCGCGCTGGTTCACCAAGACAAGGGCAGTGCGTTGGTGAGCCAGCGCTGCAGGAGGGTTAGCCCGACCTAGGCGACTGGCGAAAGGCTCTGCCACGCCAGTCGCCTCAACGGGGGGAACCCCCGCACGGCGCTGGCTCGACTTGAAGCACCTGCCCGCGCCAAGGAAGCCAAGTTTGAAGATCAGAGATATAGGTAATCTTACACCGGGAAGGGAGTAAGAGTTTGCGAAGACAGCGCAACTACAAACCTACCAACCTGCTGCCTCGAGTTATGGGTACAGGTGGCGTAAGCTGCTAAGGGTGAGCTCAGTAACGCACCAGTGACTTGCCCTGCGTATTAGCAGCTTGAATAGCTTCTCGGTTGCTTGTAAAAACCTGAATATTTGGAACAACAGCATAGTCCATATCATCTGTGATGATTTTTATTTGTCCAGCACCCGCTTTACTAATGGCTTCAAGAATCAACAAATCGTAGCCATCAACTGCTTGAGTTTTAAATCGGTTTAAGGCTGCATCGGTTGTTACATCATCTACTATTAGATTAACAGGAGCGGCAAGTGTTTTGACCTGCCTCCAAGCAGACTGAACTTCTGACACAACTTTTGCTTGTTCGTATGGAAGATTATGACGGTATTCCTTGGATCTTAAAGAACCATGAGATTGAATATAAATATCACGCTCAGTTTTTTCAATAATATGAGCAAGCTCAGCCAATATTAGTCCGGAGTAGGTTAATGTAGCACCAATGGAAAGAGCTAAGTTGAGATAGTTAGGATAATTACGAATTTGATACTCTCTAGCAGCAAATCCAGCATTTGTATACGTTTGCCAAAACCAGACGTTAGTATCTACAAGGAAAATATCATCTTGTCTTGTCGTATCAATTCCAATATCAATGATATCTGCCTGAACATTGAGGATAATAGCCATATGCTAGAAATTAGCTACGTACTCCTTTAGCACAGTATCCACTGCTTCTCGATATTTATCGTCAGAGTAGTAGTGCTTGGCATTGGCTATGACTCGCTCTAGAATGTTCTGCCCATTCTCATTCAGAACCCTAAGTTTTAGTAAGCGATTGAGATCATCTACTGCAACATCCTTTACAAGTTGACCAATGGCAAAGTTAAAGAATGGAGACGCAAAAACTTTAACCTCAGTAAAATCTAACTCCACCTGGTTGCCAGCAACCAATTCTGGATGAATTTGGTCATATACCTTCTGCCCACCGTCAGCAGTAATAGCATACTTGCCCACGATGTCGTAAATCTTATATGTCATTTCTCATCTCCCTCTAAAACAGTGGCTTCTTATCTTGACAATTCTCAGAAGCTAGGTAGTAATAAGACTCATTACACCGAAATGCAATATTAATCAAAGTCCCTGCAAAATTAGTATTTATGTTCTCATAGCCAACTCCATTATTGCTTACATGCCTCCAATTTACGTTTTACCTCAAGATATGGTAATGGTTTAAGCGGCACCGACTTCTACCTCAATTATTTTGATTTGAGGAGTTGTGGTAGCGAATGGTGGCTCAAAATGTAGTGACAAAGCTTCTGCCAAATTAGCTAATGCTTCTGCTTCAGTCTCGCCTTGACTGGCGATATCAACTTATAAGCACTGTGCTACAAACCAATTATCTTCCTGCCATACACTAGCAGTAAAGTTTCGTTTCATAATTTTTTTTGTTTCCATGACCATTTCTGATTTTACTGTGTCTCAGAAGCGATCACCATGAGTGCTAAGCTTCCGAAGCTTTTGATACAGATCTTTTTCCCCCTATAAAACTCAACCTCTGTATAGACGCTTATAAAATAAGACGAATGCACAATCACTCATAAAAAAACACATCCATTAACTTGTCACAGTTCTTGATGGATGTGCTTTTTTTATGGAGCTTATGGGAATTGAACCCATGTCCAGTCTGGGTATTGACTCCCCGCTCGTTCACAGGTTTAGCCTTTCTTACCCTCAAGGCGGGAATCGTTCTTTATCCCGAACGGTAGGATGCTCCGGTTTAATCTTTTCCAGCAAGCCAACCAGAGAATTCTTGCTAGAGCATCCGTTGGGGTTGGTCTATAGTCCTTAACGGAGTCAAACTATAGACAAGCGTACCTGTAAGAGGTTATTAAGCAGCTACGGCTACACGCTTGAATGCTACGATGTTGTTCGCATTTACAATTGTTTGAGCCTTTTATTTTCGAGAGGAGACTCACTCTCGACCTGTATCACAGAGCAGCTTTCGCCAACCTGTCGAAACCATTAAAGCCCCATGTGCCTTATTATTTTGATTATAGTACGCGGTTTTGAAATACGCCACTATTAATTTCAAATTTTAGCTTCAGCTAAAATCCGTCTGGGAAACTTTGCCACGGAGGGAAACCAATGCTCTTATGCTTCTGTTGGAACCATCATTCGCACTGGCTTCTCCTGACAACTTTCCGCAAAGTCCAAAATTATGTTAGTGCTTCAGCACCACCAACAACCTCGAGAATTTGTTGGGTAATTGCAGCTTGCCGCGCTTTATTATATGAGAGTGTCAGGCTGCCAATGAGGTCAGCAGCGTTATCACTAGCATTACTCATAGCCGTCATCCGTGCCGCGAGTTCGCTTGCTGCAGATTCTTGGAGCGCTCGCAAGAGTTGATTACTCAGATACAGAGGTAGTAGAGAATCGAGAATCTGTACTGGATCTTGCTCAAAAATCATGTCGCGGGGTAAAGCGCGGACTTGAGTCGTCACTTTCTCACGTTCCACTTGAAATTGACCGCCACGAGTCGTCAAGCGGAAAATTTCATCATCTGCGGCTTCTAAACCTTGAGCATCAAGGGGAAGCAGTGTTTGTACTACCGGACGGGAACTGACCAAGGAGACAAACTTGGTGTAGACTAACTCAATACGGTCTACACTTTCCGATAAGAACAGTGAAAGGAGTTCATCCGCAATTTGAGTTGCTTCTGCTGCGGTTGGAATTTGCTCCAAGCCTGAAAAAGTGCCCTCAATCGGCTGGTTGCGACGTTGGAAGTACTGAATGGCTTTACGTCCTACCAGTACGAATTTATAGTCTATACCTTCTGCCTTGAGTTCCTTGGCACGATTTTCCGCACGACGGATGACATTAGTATTGTAACCACCGCACAAACCGCGATCGCCTGAAATCACTAACAACCCAACCGAGCGCACTTCCCGTTGTTTCAGCAATGGTAAGTCTACATCTTCAAACCGCAAACGGGTTTGCAAACTGTATAGCACTTGTGCTAAGCGATCAGCAAAGGGGCGAGTTAATAGCACCTGTTCTTGGGCACGACGTACTCTCGCTGCAGCCACCAGCCGCATCGCTTCCGTAATTTTCTTCGTATTTTTGACCGACTGTATGCGATCGCGTATTGCTTTGAGATTTGCCATAAGATTTAGTAATGAGTAATGAGTAATGAGTAATGAGTAATGAGAATGAGAAATACAGTTCTGATTTATGAGGAATGAGTTCTAAGAATGAAGTGAGAGAGGATATAAGTCGAAATCTGAAATGTTTCTTTCTTCACTTTGTTCTGACTCACCATTCATCACTCATCACTCATCACTCATTACTGATATTACGCTGTTGCCAAGAAGGTTTTCTTGTATTCGTTAATTGCTTCCTTCAATGCTGCTTCTTCTGCATCACCTAGTGCTTTCTTAGACTGCACTGACTCAGTATATTCAGGCTTACTGGTTTTCAGGTACTCTCTGAATCCCTTAGTGAAAGTGGTCACTTTTTCAGCAGGGACTTCATCTAAGTAACCGTTAATACCAGCATACAGAATAGCAACTTGCTCGTATACGGATAGCGGTGCGTTTTGAGGTTGCTTGAGCAATTCTCGCAAACGCGCACCTCGAGCTAACTGGTCTTGAGTGGTTTTATCTAGGTCAGAGGCAAACTGAGCGAAAGCTTGCAAATCGTCAAATTGTGCGAGTTCCAGCTTTAATTTACCTGCAACTTTTTTCATTGCCTTGGTTTGAGCAGCAGAACCTACCCGCGAGACGGAAATACCGGGGTTCACTGCTGGACGGACACCAGAGTTAAACAAGTCGGAAGACAGGAATATTTGACCGTCGGTAATCGAAATCACGTTTGTGGGGATATACGCTGACACGTCACCTGCTTGAGTTTCGATAATTGGTAAAGCTGTCATGCTACCAGATCCCAATTCATCACTCAGTTTAGCAGCCCGTTCCAACAAACGAGAGTGGAGGTAGAATACATCTCCTGGGTACGCTTCCCGTCCGGGCGGACGACGTAGCAGCAGGGACATTTGCCGATAAGCTGCAGCTTGCTTAGAAAGGTCGTCGTAGATGATTAAGGTAGCTTTGCCTTTGTACATGAAGTACTCAGCTATACTCGCTCCAGTGTAAGGAGCCAAGAATTGAAGGGTAGCTGGGTCACTGGCATTTGCAGCAACGACGACTGTGTAATCCATCGCGCCCTTGTCTTGCAATGTCTGCACAACACTGGCTACGGTGGAAGCTTTTTGTCCCACAGCGACGTACACGCAAACTACATCTTCTTTTGCTTGGTTGATGATTGTGTCAATAGCGATCGCAGTTTTTCCTGTTTGGCGATCGCCAATAATCAACTCCCGTTGACCACGACCTACAGGAATCATCGCGTCGATAGCTGTGATGCCAGTTTGCATTGGTTCGTGTACGGAGCGGCGTGAGACAATACCTGGTGCTGGAGATTCAATCAAACGGGTTTCTGTCGTATTTAAGTCTCCTTTACCATCAATTGGACGACCTAGAGCGTCCACAACCCTTCCTACTAGGGCTTCTCCCACGGGTACTTGAGCAATTCTACCAGTAGCGGTCACGGAACTACCTTCTTGGATTTCCCGACCGTCACCCATCAGCACTACACCCACATTGTCTTCTTCCAAATTGAGGGCGATGCCGATTGTGCCATCTTCAAACTCCACGAGTTCACCCGCCATGACCTTATCCAGACCATATATCCGGGCAATACCGTCACCCACTTGGAGAACGGTACCAACATTAGCAACTTTGACTTGTTGGTCGTATTGCTCGATTTGTTGTTGAATAATGCTACTAATTTCGTCAGGTCTAATGCTAATTGCCATGTGACTTAACTCTTAAAACAAAAAACTTCACTAAATATGAGGTTTCAATTAAAAATTAAAAATGCCAAATTAAAAATAAAATCTCTTTTTAATTTTTAATTTTTAATTCCTAATTTTTCACCTCGCCAGTTTTTAAGGACTGGTTAAACGCAAGGAGAGGCGACGCAGTTGACCCCGTAAACTGGCGTCAACTACTTGAGAGCCTACTTTAATAATGACACCACCAATTAAATCGCTGTCAACTTTAGTATCTAGTTCGACAGAGCGAGCATTTGTCAGGGCAATGACTTTCTCTTGTACTGATTGCCGCTGTTCTTCTGTTAGGGGAACGGCAGAAATAACTTCCGCTAAAACAGCTTGATTCTTTTGCCGCAAAAGCTCCAGATATTCCTCACAAATTGGTTCCAGTATTGCAATCCGCCGTCTATCTACCAGCAGAAGCAAAAAATTTCGCAAATAGCCGTCACCTTCACCAAGTATTTGGTTGATAACTGCCTTTTTATTTTCTGGCTGAATAAAGGGATTGTCCAGGAAGTTATGTAGTTGTTCGCTCTGTGACACCAAGCTACGCAACGAACGCACTTCTTCGCCGATCTCCTCTGTCGAGTTTTTTGATTGAGCTACCGACATCAAAGCCTGTGCGTAGGGCTGAGCTATTTCAGCTATTGCTATTTTACTTTTCATTCATTGGCTCCCAGTAGAGCTATACTGCGGTCAATTAATGTATGTTGGGCATCATCGGCAATTCCACTCCGTAGTTCCGATTCTACTTTTTGCAATGCCAAAGCGACTACCCGAGCCCGCAGTTCGGCGATCGCTCTATCCTGCTCTGAGTTCAAATCTGCTGCTGCAGTCTCTTTCATCCGCTCAATATCAGTTGCAGCCTGAGCTAGTATAGCTTCTCTTGCTCGAGAAGCATTTTCTTCTGCTGCTTTTTTAATTTTCTCTGCTTCTGCTTGAGCTTGGGCCAATTTTTGCTGCTGATCTGCTAACGCTCCCTGTGCTTCAGTCAGGCGTTGCTCTGCACTTTTAATTGCTGTTCCAATTTGTTCGCGGCGTTCTCCAAGCGTCTTGCCCAGAACCTTCCGCCCAAAGATGACCAGCACACTAATAATAATGACAAGGTTAATCAGGTTGGTTTGCAAAATATCGGTATTTATACCAAACCCATGATTTCCTGCACTCTCTGCTAAATCACCTCCGACGGCGCTGGCTTCTGCCATTAACAGTAAAAAAGTCCCCATGTTTTTTCATCCACGACTGCGCTGCGAAAGCTGTTTGTCTTTTGTCATTAGTCATTTGTCTTTACTCATGACTAATGACCAATAACTAATGACTAATAACTCATAACTATTTTATTAGTTAACGCCGACCTACTAGTTCGGCTCCTAAAAGCTTTTCCAGTATTTGGCGACTGAGAGAATCCACTTCTTGCTCTAAGGAGGCAAAAGCCTGTTGTTTTTGCTGCTCAATTTCCCGAGCCGCTTGTTCCCGTTGTCCTTGAGCTTCTTTCTGGGCTTGGGCTATTTTTTCCGCCGCAATTTTCTGTGCTTGAGCTTGAGCATCAGCGATCACTGTTTGTGATTGCCGTCTTGCTCCTGCTAGTTCTTGCTCATACTGCTGCGCCAATTTCTCGGCTTTTGTCAAGCGTTCCTGTGCTTGTAATTGATTGTTACGGATGTAATCATTCCGCTCATCAATTGCATTGCCCAGTGGCTTGTAAAAAACGGCATTCAAAATCACAGCTAAAAGTAGAAACTGGATCGCCATCAAAGGCAGGGTAGCATCTATATCAAACAGACCCCCTTCTTTGGCAACCTTTTCTACAGCCAATAAGGTTATCCAGTGTGTCATGGTTGCTTGCTTATTTCTCTCTACATATTCAGTCCTGAGTCCTGAGTCCTGAGTCCTGAGTCCTGAGTCTTGAGTCTTGAGAATGAATAATCTAATTCTCTTCAACTCTTCGACTCAGCACCCAGCACCCAGCACCCAGAACTCTCTATGCGAATGGGTTAGCAAACAATAGTACTAGAGCAACGACCAGACCATAAATGGTTAGCGCTTCCATGAATGCCAAACTTAACAGCAAAGTACCGCGAATTTTACCTTCTGCTTCTGGCTGACGAGCAATACCTTCTACAGCTTGACCTGCAGCATTTCCCTGACCAATGCCAGGACCGATCGCAGCCAAGCCAACAGCTAGAGCAGCAGCTAAAACGGAAGCAGCAGAAACCAATGGATCCATGATATTCTTTCCTTACTTTACTGATTTTGTCATTTGTCTTTTGTCATTTGTCTTTTGTCATTTGTCATTAATTTTCAACTAATGACTCATGACTCATTAACGAATGACTAATGATGTTCTTCGCCACCGTGATGATCTTCCATCGCTTCACCGATGTAAGCAGCAGCCAAAGTCGCAAAAATGAGTGCCTGAATGGCGCTGGTAAACAGTCCCAAAGCCATTACTGGCAGTGGTACGAATAAAGGTACAAGCAGTACCAACACTCCGACTACCAGTTCATCTGCTAAAATATTCCCGAATAAACGGAAACTTAGGGAAAGGGGCTTGGTGAAGTCTTCAATAATTTTGAATGGCAACATAAACGCCACTGGTTGAACGTAGTTGCCAAAATACCCCAAACCCTTTTTGCTGAATCCTGCGTAGAAATACGCCAGTGATGTCAACAATGCTAAGGCAATAGTTGTATTGATGTCACTGGTTGGCGCTCCAAGTTCACCTTCCGGTAGCTTAATCAGCCGAAAGGGTACAAGTGCTCCTGACCAATTTGACACAAATATGAACAAAAACAAAGTACCAACAAATGGCACCCAAGGGCGATACTCTTTCTCGCCAATTTGGTTTTTCGCCAAATCCCGAATAAATTCCAGGGCATACTCCATCAAGTTCTGTAGCCCACTAGGAATCCTTTTGATTTGACTGCTAGCCGCAATGGAAGCTAACACTAGTACGCCGATGACGAACCAGGATGTGAGAAACACTTGCCCGTGTAGCTTCAAGTTGCCTATTTGCCAGTACAGATGTTTTCCCACTTCCAATTCGGCAAGTGGAAAATTGAAGAAGCTCAGAAAATTCACCATTTTCTTTCCATATCAATTAATCCTCCAATTTTACCTGGAGAAAAGGAGCGGTTTTGCAGTGTGGATTCGGATTTTTCTTCTATAGAAAACTCTTGTTCCTCTACAAAGTTCGCCTGAGAATTTTGTGGTTGCTGGGGCTTTGGCGAGCTAGAGACAAATGCCAACCTAACTACATAGATGATGAGTGCTGCCTTGTAGGTAAGAAACCCCAAAAAGATAGGCAATATTCGCAGTTCATTCAACCGTGATGCCAGTAGAATGACCCCTACTATTAAAGCTAAGCGAGTTTTACTCAGCTGGCTTTTTTCATTACCCAAACGCTCAACATCTTTTGCCAACATCCTCAAATAAACCACTCCCACACACGCCCCTAGTAAATAATTCAGGGCAATATTTAGGGAATAAAAAACACAAACAGAGATACAAATAATCCCCGTCAAGACAAGAGTGATGAGCAGCAACTCTTGGTAGAGCTGATAGAACTCTTGCATAGAGTTGACCGGTTCCGATTCCTCAAAACCAGATGGAGTGTCTTGTCTTGTTGTCGGCTTAGGATCGATCAATTCGTCTAACGAGCTCACAGGACTTGAAACCAGTACAGCTAATTATGTTGACTACATATTCAACCAGCTGAATCATATCACGACCGGGTAACAATACTTTAGGAAAAAACAATTAACTTTATTTGTCTACAGGATTGATGAGTGGGAAGTGGGGAAAAAGCACATTTTTATGTTAATGAAGCGATCGCATCTGCACTCTCAGGTCTTCGTTCGGATACCCATTAACTTTCCGCCTGACGGTAAGTGCTTAGTAGGCACCCATAAAAACTATTGCTGTTTTTTGCTTGATGATATTGGGTTAGAAAATATTTTTTGGTATAATTTGGTATAATATAGAGTTTACACGGACTTACTGTAAATTTTTTGTGTTATTTTGAAGAAAAATGTTACGCACACGTAATATAATAAATGCTTCAAACACTATCGCAGTCGCCAAAGCTCTTAGGACAAGTTAGTTAGAGACGTCTTCAAAGCACATATCACCTCAATTGATTCTTGTCCTAAGCTTCCTGTGTGTTGCTATACATGTATTTGTATCGAAGAATTCATCATTACCAAGTGCGATCGCTTGTATATTTCTTATGAAGTTAATTTTACTCTCTCCAAAAATCCACTGACAACAATATGACAAGAAAACCTCATGATAATTTTGCCAAAGATTATTTTGAAGAACTCCTTTCTCCTCTGGGTAAAGTAGAAATCAGTCGTGAAATCACAGACGAAGCACGTCAAATTGATATCCTCTTTTCTCCTTCTTCTCCTCCCACTATTCCCCCTGAGTCTTTAGGTTTACTTGGTATATTGGTAACTCAGACCTCAAGTATCGAGATATTCCGTAATCAACCCAATCTATTTCAAGTATTAATGTGCGCAAATAAGCTATACTCCTATTTTGCGGAATTAAATCGGCTGGCAAGGAGAGAAAATAAGTCTTTAGACATAGAAGGTTTAGGAAAATTACTGATTATCTCCACTACCGCTTCTATTGACTTACTTGAAGGTTTCGGCGCTACACTAGACTCAGAGATTAATTGTCATGGAGTCTACTCATTTCCTAAAAGCTGGTTTGGTACAATCATCGCAGTGAATAAGCTACCAGTGACAAATAAAACACTCTGGTTGCGGATTTTAGGTAAAGGAAAGGTTCAACGTGATGCTGTTGATGAATTGCTGGCACTACCAGACACTAATGTGTATAAACAAAATACGCTGAGACTGATTGCCAATTGGCGCATTCTCACCATTAAACAGTCAAACTTCATTGATGAAGACCAGGAGATGGTAATGAATTTATCCACAGCTTACATAGAATGGGAACAAAAAACTCTTGAGCAAGGTAGAGAGGAAGGTAGAGAGGAAGGTAGAGAGGAAGGTGAACTCAAAGGTATACAGAAGATAATTATGCGGTTAGTCAATCAACGTTTTGGTGAGATTGGACAGCCGCTCATGGAGCAAATACGTAAATTATCCACTGAGCAATTAGAAGAACTGACAGATGTGTTATTAACCCTCTCTGCTACCACTGACCTAGAACAATGGTTACAAAATCGGATAAAATGAACGGTGTAACCGAGGTTTACACGAGAAAAAATGGGATAGCCTTTTATTATTGTTAGAAGAGATTTCGATATTCCTCCAAACTCTAAGATACCCGACAACTTTTACGAAATCGGGTATCTTAGCTATAACTTCCAACTCATTGGTCGATACATGTCCACATCACCCATTAAGCAAGTTACATACTCCCGTAATTGCAACTCCAAACATCGCCGGAAATTGACTTGATATCCCGTATGCAGATGGGTGACATCTGATTGTAACTTTTCCTCCCAATGTTTTAAGAAACTTTTTGAGCGAATGCGGCTGAAGATAGACTCCAGCTTTTTATCGGGTGACGTAAATTCTTTTGGTGTAAAAATATTAGGATTAATCAAATAAGCCACAAGCGACTCTACCAAGTTTGCCCGAAACTCCTCCATTAAATCGCTTTAAGGTAAAGGAAAGGTTCAACGTAATGCTGTTGATGAATTGCTGGCATTGCCAGACACGAATGTGTATAAACAAAATACACTAAGACTGATTGCCAACTGGCGCATTCTCACCATTAAACAATCAAACTTAACCAATGAAGACCAGGAGTTAGTCATGAACTTATCCACAGCTTACATAGAATGGGAACAAAAAACTCTTGAGCAAGGTAGAGAGTTAGGTAGACTTGAAGGTAGAGAGTTAGGTAGAGAGCAAGGTATACTTGAAGGTACTCGGAAGATAATTATGCGGCTAGTCAATCAACGTTTTGGTGAGATTGGAGAGCCGCTCATGGAGCAAATACGTAAATTATCTACTGAGCAATTAGAAGAACTGACAGATGTATTATTCACTCTCTCTACTACCACTGACCTAGAACAATGGTTATTACATGCGGAGGTTAAAGTCAATAGACTTACAGACTTATAGACTTATAGTAGTCGTCTACCACATTAATAGTGGATTAATCGGGGGTCAACATCGCAATTACTTTTCCTGATTTCTTCGATGATTACCTGGCTTCGCCTATCAACGTAAAAGCAGCCCACTGCGACGGACTTGTATACTTTTGCTTAGTGGCTAGCATCGCTTTCCTTAGTGCAGTGGCTTTGTCAAGGTTTTGTTGCAAATTTTGATAGAATTTAGTCATGAGGAACGCTGTGGAATCATCTGAAATCGCCCATAATGAGACAATCACACTGGGTACGCCTGCGCTAATCAGAGAACGCGATAAACCAATCACACCATCACCAGTGATTTTTCCACGTCCAGTGTCGCACGCACTCAAGACAACTAATTCTGCATTCAGCTTCAAGTTGAGGATATCTTCCGCCTTCAGTAAACCGTCGTCTTTACTAGATGGAGTCAAGGCAATACTACTTCTCAATCCTTGCTCATCATCAAGTATGCCATGTGTTGCTAAGTGAATAAATCGTGCCGAAGGTAGACGCTGTAATACTCTAGCTTCCGTTGCTTGATTTCCAATGAGAGGTTGAGTTTTGAGAAGAGGTGCAATGGCATTTGCTTCCTTCTCAGCACCAGGTAACTGCGGTAATTGTTGTGGTGGTTCCCCAATTTTTAGCGCCACCTTAGGCATTGTCGGATTCCCCACAACCAATGCATCCCCCGTACCCTTTTTTTGCTGATGAGTTAAACCTAAGACTTGAATTGATGGTGATGTCAGGATAGTATGTTTTTCAATTAGGTACCTACCTTCATCATCTTGTAAAGCTGGGAATGGAACTAGAAATAAAGATTCTTGTGGGATGAATATTACTTTGTCACTGTCTTTTTTTGGTAAAAGGTCACCAATAGGTTTAATTAATAATTCTTGTAAGCGTTTGAATTGATTTTGGTTCGAGTGTACATTGGGACTGTAAGAGACATCAACTGCACCCCGATCTCGGACACCGATAGATTCGCGGCTGGTAACTGACAACTGAGCTAAACTTGTATTATCTTTTTGCCATAAAGGCTTGAGGTCAGCTTGACGAAATGTCAATTCACCCGTTGGTTTAATGACCCAAATATAGAGTGAGGATTCTTGAGTTTGTTCTTTACCTGCAATTTTGAAGTTATCATAAATAATTGAATATTGAACAATTGTGCTGGATTGAGCTTGAGCAATCTGTTTAATCTCCTGAATAGTTGGTGCAATAGGCTTAGCTTGAGGGTGGAAACGAGAAGCCAGTAACTCAACAAACGCCCTAGCCCGACCACGTTCAGCAATTTTTAGGGCTGTGTCAGTTTTATTTTGGGCAATCAAAACTTTTTGTAAAATGCGGTAGGTACGAGCTTGCTCCTCAAAAATCGAGACTTTGTTAGTATCGTTTAATCCACCTCGGAGAGATTCAAGAACAGTGATTCCCTCAAATAAAGTTTTCTGTGCATCAGCAAGATTACCTTTTTTGTAGAGAACAGTGCCGAGATTGTTCAAAGCTAACCACTCGCTTTGACGGTCTTTGATCTCTCTGGAGATTGCCAACTGCTGCATTTGGTACTCAACTGCTTTGGCGTAGTTTCCAAGAGTTGAGTAAGCAAGACCGAGATTACCCAGCGCCGCACCCTCGCCTTGACGGTCTTTGATCTCCCTAGCGATCACCAACGACTGCATTTGGTACTCAATTGCTTTGGCGTAGTTTCCTTGATTTTGGTAAGCAACACCGAGATTACCCAGCGCCGCACCCTCGCCTTGACGGTCTTTGATCTCCCTGGCGATCACCAACGACTGCATTTGGTACTCAATTGCTTTGGCGTAGTTTCCTTGAT
>JAQYWP010000006.1:0-13760 GCA_029379285.1 Rhizonema sp. PD38 | reverse complement strand
GCGATCACCAACGACTGCATTTGGTACTCAATTGCTTTGGCGTAGTTTCCTTGATTTTGGTAAGCAACACCGAGATTACCCAGCGCCGCACCCTCGCTTTGACGGTCTTTGATCTCCCTAGCGATCATCAACCACTGCATTTGGTACTCAATTGCTTTGGCGTAGTTTCCAAGAGTTGAGTAAGCAACACCGAGATTATCCAGCGCCTTTCCCTCGCCTTGACGGTCTTTGATCTCCCTGGCGATCACCAACCACTGCATTTGATACTCAATTACTTTGACGTAGTTTCCCAGAAAAAAGTAAGCAAGACCGAGATTACCCAGTGCCTTCCCCTCGCCTTGACGGTCTTTGATCTCCCTGGCGATCGCCAACACCTGCATTTGGTACTCAATCGCTTTGGCGTATTTTCCCAGATATCCGTAAGCAATACCGAGATTACCCAGAGCAGCTCCCTCGCTTTGACGGTTTTTGATCTCCCTGGCGATCGCCAACACCTGCATTTGGTACTCAATCACTTTGGCGTAGTTTCCCAGATAAAGGTAAGCAACACCGAGATTAACTAGCACTTTTCCTTCGCCTTGACGGTTTTTGATCTCGCGGTAAATCATCAGTGCTTGTTGCCAAGACTGTAATGCTGCTTCAAATTGACTAGTATTTAATTGCTTTATACCTTGTTCAAGTAATCGGTCTGCTTCAGCTTCGCGCTCATTTACCGTTTGTGCTATTACCTGCGACGCTGTGAATGCTACTGGCAAATTAGCCGTTAAGGACACTGATGCAATCGTTAGCAAAGTAATAAATGCCGCCAGTCCTATTTTATATGTACGCATCGTTTTCAATCCAAAATCTCAGAGGTTACGACACATCAATGTAGAAGTATCTGATACATTCCACCACGATCTATGTACTTCGTGGCTCCGCCGAGGTTATGCAATTTTTGACAAAGAATAAAAAATAGTTGATCTGATCGCCTTCTAATTCAAATTTACTGGACACGCTTCGCAGTTTTAAGTCTCTGTATCAATTACTTCCACCACTTGGAATAAAAATTATATATATAGCAATACTATATAGATTGTGAACACTGCCTCTGTAATGAACCGCCAAGGACGCCAAGAACGCCAAGGTAAGAAAAAGAAAATATATAGGACTTACGCTAGAGAAGTCGGGGATCTTCGATCTTCAAACTTGGCTTCCTTGGCACGGGCAGATGCTTCAACGGGGGGAACCCCCGCAACGCACTGCCCTCGTCTTGGTGAACCAGCGCGCATGAGGCGTTTTCCCGTTGTAGGCGACTGGTGTTAGCGCAGCGGTAGCGTTAGCGCAGCGTTAGCGACGAAGGAGCGTCGGAACGAGCGTCACCCGAAGGGCGGTTTTTTTCATCAGTATTCTTCTAGACGGAAGGAAGTAAGTTCAATAGATAATGTTTCTAGAGATGGCACTGTAACATGTAGTAGTGCTTTTGCTAAAAGTAATTGTAGTTGTCGAGGTGTATTAAAGGATTTGATATCCCTTTAGTAATTTTTTACAAGTTATGTTTCATCTTCATGCCCCAGGAGTCAACAAAATTAGTTGCTGCTGTAAGAGTGATCGCACGTCTTCTAAACCCAACTCTACGCTCTTCAAAATTTCTGCCACTGTTAACTTCCCCTCACAATGACGCAAAAACTCCAACTCCGCTACAGATAAATTAACAATTTGGTAATCGTAATTAAAAACACACTGATTGGGAAATCCATCAATGCAAGGATTTCGGTCGGGAATCGCTGCAAGTACAGTGTTATCTGCTGACCAGTCGGCTTTAGGTAGGGGCGGACGACTCAGGAAAAATTCGTAGTGAGTGACTTCTGGATCTAACAATTCGATTAAGCGGTAACGTTGGCGATCGCTTAACCCTTGTGAGCGCTCCATTAATTCCGGTGCTTTGTCCAAAAGTCGCTGTAACTGCCAAAAAGCTGGATTGGAAAACCCAACAAAATCTAATCCGGAAGCGTCTATGAGGGAAAATAGCGTTTCGATGTTGTAATCAATCTCCTGGGGATGAACATACATATCGGCAAAGCATTCATCCCGCTGATTTTCTAATGACCAACGTTCTTTTTCTCGCTTGACAATTCTATTCTTTTCTGGTAGGGAGGCAAATATTTTTCGCCCTACGAAGACACCATCACGGTAATCGCCGCGCTGCTCAGCTTGGAGAAGTGCGATCGCCTTTTGCATCAGTTGAATTTCCCAACGCCCCAACTCGCCATAAACGAAGATGTGCATAATTCCACCAGGAGCTAACTTCTTCGCTAATGCTTCAATACCACGAATTGGATCGCTTAAGTGATGCAGCACTCCCACACAGTTAATTAAATCAAACTCCCCTGACAACTGTTCCACATCGTATAAACTCAGTTGATGAAACTCAACGCGGTTTGCACCTGAACGTTGACAGCGTTCCTTGGCAACAGAAAGTGCCCCTGCACTGATGTCAATGCCGACTACAGTTGCTGTGGGATTAAGGTGAACTAAGTACTCCGTTCCCACACCAGTACCGCAGCCAGCATCTAAAATGCGGATATCTTGCTTTTGCGGTTTTTGGAGAGTGCAAAAATTATAAGCAGCCAACCAATTCCAGCGCCAGTTATAACCTGGAGGTGGCTCATCTAACAGGGGTTCTGGAGGAAAGGGGTAGGTGTCGTAAAGTTTGGCAACAGCAGTGCTAACATTTTGAGAATCAGACATGGTGAGCAGTATGGCAGCATTTCTGAGTTTAGCGAATATTGGTCACCTTGTGTTTGACTTTTGACTTTTAACTCTTGAGAAGCGACTTGACCTACTTATTTGTAAGAATTCCGACTAGAATTTGCATCAATATTTCCAAATCAGTTGGAACTCGATATAGCATTAAATCTTGAGTCACTAAGCGCGAAGTACGTTGGAAGCTACCAAACTGCCAGATATCTCCTGTCGTCACCGCACCATAAAGAATCGGCTCATCCGATTCTATCCATGCATCTAAGGCAATTAATTCCACTGCGAGCTGTGTAAATCCCCGTGTTAGATCTGCCTGTTTTGCTTCCACTACTAACATATTGTGTTTTGATAGTAGGTAATAATCTAAATCACCTTTGAGGTATTGATTCACCTCAATTGGATATTCAATGTTAATTGTTGACTCCGTAATATGAGCAACTTCCAACAAAATAGGTGCAATCAAAACTTCCCGTCGTGCAGCTTCACTAGTCAAACTAACCCGAGAGATCGCTTCTTCTAAACGCGCTTTGAGATCAGCAAGTCGAGTAATTTGATTAGTATTAGTTGAAAAGTTAATAGCAGCCTTAGTTAAACTTGCTCCCAGTTCACGCAAAATATCCGCTGGAGCAAACCGTAAATCAAAGTATCTACCGAAAGTATAAGTTTCGTCTGGTTTTAAAATACGAGGACGGTGTGATCCAGGAGTCATAAGCTATTTATGCATTTTAATTTCCTTTGGAATGTCCTTTCCCCTGCTCTTAACTTTTTGCTTGTGCCAATAACCGTATAAAAGCTTTGTGTTCTGGTGAATTCAATCCTTGCTGCAACACGGAAAGCACTTGCGCTACGTTACCAGCAAGTAAATCCGGCACTGATAACCACAACCCTGAAAAGGTCTGACTTTGGATCACACCATTTGCATCTGGTATCATAGAGATATAATCGCCTTGTTGTAACTTATACCAGTTCAATTTCTTCTCGAAAATCTGCCAAACAATATACTCCTGCACACCATGACGACGATACACTTCCTTTTTGTCGTTTAAGTCAAGAGCAACGCTACTTGCTGCAATCTCTGCCACCATTTCGGGTGCGCCTTCAATGTAGTCATCTTCGCTCAATCGAGATTGTCCACCAACAGCTGGCGGAATCATCAGCACTCCATCCGGTTGCGATTGATTGTTGCGATCTAAACGCACAGTCGGTTCAATTCCTAGTTAAACACCAGGGGTTGATGCCTCATAAACTCCCAGCCAAGTCATTAAACGTCCATGTGGTTGAGCATGACTTTCAAAACATAAGGGAGACGCCACATAAACAATTCCTTCGATCAATTCTGCTGTTTTGATGTTAGAGGCTGCTGTGTAGCGTTGCTCGAATTCGTAAACATTAAGGCGATCGCCACTCTCTAAAGGTGGAATCTTGTGTGTAATGTCTAGTGGCATTCCAGTATCAGAGAGGTTAACCATAATTTTATCGATTTACAGCCATCTGCTTAAATTGTAAGCATTTAGCCATAAGCTATTAGTCTGTATCATTCAGTTCATAGTCAGCGCTTCAAAACTTTCAAATATATGTTGATCGCAAACTCTACTCATACAAGAGCGTTCTTGGCGTTCTTGGTGAATCAGCGCGCATGAGGCGTTTTCCCGCCGTAGGCGACTGATGTTAGCGTTAGCGAGTCTTCGAGCGTCAGCGTTAGCGAGGCACGAGCGTCACCCGGAGGGCGGTTCAATAAATTAATTAGATTTTGACAACTTTTGCGTAAATCCTCGATACAAAGCGCTCGCCTGAAAAAAGTATTTCTGTGAGTCTCATGAAGTTTTGTAACAACGATGAGATCATTTTCCGAGTCCCAGCTTCACAACCTGATACATTAAAGCTAAATTTTTGACACACTTCTTAATATTGCGACAGATAAACCACAAAACGTTCTAATCTAATAGCTGACTGGGTTAATTTTTTTAGCAGTCTTGAAGGCAACACTCTAGATGCATAAACACTTAGATGTGTCAAGCCCAAAAGCAACCCAGACTTAACACAAAAATAATATGATAGGAGTTTTACAAATCTCATGAGTGTTAAGGCAAGTGGTGGAAGCTCGGTTGCGCGTCCGCAACTATATCAAACCCTAGCTGGCTCGACTATTTCGCAAGCGGAGCAACAAGACCGCTTTCTCGGATCTGGTGAACTTAATGAGCTAGCAAGCTATTTTGCATCTGGTGCAAAGCGCTTAGAAATAGCCCAGAAGCTCACAGAAAATTCCGAAGTTATTGTCTCACGCGCTGCCAACCGCATTTTTGTGGGTGGTTCGCCGATGTCTTTCTTAGAAAAACCTAAGGAACCAGAATTGGCAATGGCAGTCACATCTGCCTTGGATGTGAGAGAAGGGATGAAATTAGGAAACGTGACCTACGTAGAAAGTCGCGGTGGGTTCCTAGAAAATTTACGCTCCATTTTTAATTCCTCACCTAGTGGTCCAACTCCTCCTGGCTTTAGACCAATCAACGTTTCCCGTTATGGTCCTAGCAATATGGCTAAGAGCTTGCGGGACTTATCATGGTTCTTACGCTACGCTACTTATGCGATCGTAGCTGGAGATCCGAATATCATCATAGTTAACACGCGTGGTTTGCGGGAAATCATTGAAAACGCTTGTTCTGGTGAAGCCACAATTGTTGCTTTATTTGAAATAAAAGCAGCAGCTCTTTCATATTTCCGTAAGGATCCAGAGGGAGCGGAAACTGTTAACCAGTACATGGATGTTTTGATTTCCGAATTTAAAGCACCCACTCCTTCTAATAAACTGCGTCAAAGACCTTCAAACGACCAGCAAGGTTTGGAACTGCCCCAGATTTACTTTAATGCAGCAGAACGGCGTCCCAAGTTTGTGATGAAGCCTGGTTTGTCTGCATCTGAGAAAAATGAGGTAGTCAAGGCAGCATATCGGCAAATCTTTGAGCGTGATATCACCCGTGCCTACAGTCAATCGATTTCTAACCTGGAATCCCAGGTGAAGAATGGCACAATCTCGATGAAAGAGTTTGTCCGCCGTGTTGCGAAATCTCCACTTTACCGCCAACAGTTTTACGAACCATTTATTAATAGCCGCGCCCTTGAACTTGCTTTCCGTCATGTTTTAGGACGGGGACCAAGTAGTCGGGAAGAAGTGCAGGAATACTTCTCGATTATTTCTAAAGGCGGTCTGCCAGCTTTAATCGATGCTTTGGTAGATTCCAAGGAATACGCAGACTACTTTGGTGAAGAGACTGTACCATACATCCGGGGTTTAGGGCAAGAAGCACAAGAATGCCGCAACTGGGGACCGCAGCAAGACCTGTTCAAATACAGTGCGCCTTTCCGCAAAGTCCCGCAGTTTATCACAACTTTTGCTGACTACGAGCAGCCATTGCCTGATCAGCATCCTTATGGTTCTGGTAACGATCCACTGGAAATTCAATTTGGGGCAATCTTCCCGAAAGAAACTCGCAACCCTAGCACACGTCCGGCACCTTTTGGTAAGGACAGCAAACGCATCCTGATTCATTCGGGCCCTGGTATTAATAATCAAAACAGCAATCCCGATGCGCGGGGTGAGTTTCCAGGTTCCCTTGGTCCCAAAGTGTTCCGTTTGGATCAACTTCCCGGTACAAGAGGGAGAAGAACACCAACGGGAGTCAGTGTAAAATACAGCGAAAGCTCTACTCAAGCACTGATTCGGGCTGCTTACCTGCAAGTCTTCGGTCGGGATGTCTATGAAGGTCAGCGGTTAAAAGTTGCAGAAATTAAACTGGAAAACGGGGAAATTTCTGTACGGGAGTTTATCCGTGCTTTGGCTAAGTCGGATCTGTTCCGCAAGCTGTACTGGACTCCGCTTTATGTATGTAAGGCAGTTGAGTATATCCACCGTCGCTTGTTAGGTCGTCCTACCTACGGTCGTCAGGAAAACAATAAGTACTTTGATATTTGTGCCAAGAAGGGCTTGTACGGGCTGATTGATGCCTTTGTTGACTCGTTGGAGTACAGTGAGGCATTTGGTGAAGATACAGTACCATACGAACGCTATGTAACTCCCCAAGGTTTAGCATTGCGGCAACTACGTGTTGGTAGTATCCAGGATATCGGCACAAAAGTCCAGAAGGAAGAAACGCCGCGTTTTGTGGAACTAGGTACAGTCACGGAAATGCGGTCGGAACCAGATATCCAGTTCCGTATTAATCAAGGTGTTACCAAGAAGCGCGAACAAACGAAAACCTTTAAGTTGGTTGCGGGTATCAATGACAAAGTCTCAGTGGATACCGTCATTCGCGCTGGATTCCGCCAGATTTTCGAGCGTGATGTTGCACCCTACATCGCTCAAAACGAATTTACAGTGCTACAAAGTAGGTTGGGTAATGGTGAAATCACTGTTAAGGAATTCATAGAAGGATTAGGTTGTTCTAATTTATACCAAAAGGAATTCTATACACCATATCCAAATACTAAGGTGATTGAACTGGGAACTAAGCATTTCCTAGGACGCGCTCCTATTGACCAAGCAGAAATACGTAAGTATAATCAGATACTAGCGGGGCAAGGTCTACGGGCATTTATCCGGGCAATGGTGAATACTCAGGAGTATCTCCAGGCGTTTGGTGAAGATACGGTGCCTTACAACCGCTTCCCAACTTTACCGGCGGCGAATTTCCCGAATACCGAGAAGCTTTACAACCAGCTCACCAAGCAGAACAATGACATCGTCGTTCCTAGCTTTGAGCGTGTAGAAGCACGGATGGACGGTGCTAAAATGCCACTGTTGGCGAAGGCGATCGCAGATATCGCAACGAAAGCGAAAGAAATCGATAAGAGTAAGCCGCTGTTTATTGAATTGGGTCGTTCCTACAACGATGGTCGCGGACAGTCCGTGGAGGTGGGCGTAGGTACAAACCGTCGCAAACCAGCACGTGTTTACCGCATGACTACAGGCGCAAACCAGTCGGAAACGCAACAGACAATCAACGCGATTTACTGTCAGGTGATGGATGTGTTTAGCGGTCAAGTTCCTGACTACTTCCGTCGTACTGACTTAGACAGTAAATTGCGGAATGGGGAAATTTCCGTGCGGGAGTTTGTCCGCGAGCTTGCCAGTTCGGAAATCTATCGCAAGCGCTTCTACACCCCCTATCCGAACACCAAGGTGATTGAATTCCTCTTCCGTCACCTGTTAGGACGTGCACCAGCAACTCAAGCAGAAATTCGCACCTATAACAAACTGCTGGCTGATAGCGGTTTAAAAGGAGCTGTACAAGTGATCGTTGAAAGTTCAGAGTATGCCCAGTACTTTGGTGAAGACGTAGTCCCTTATCCACGCTTCCCAGCGCTACCCGCAGGTAACTACCTCGGTAGTGTGAAGGCTTCAGCCGATTTGGTGAAACAGTCTTGGTCCAGCCTGTCTCCTGCTGTGCTGACAGGACGGTTTAGCGATCATTAAGTAGGTTCACCCTTTTGTCATTAGTCAAGTGTCTTTGGTTACGACAAATGAGCCTTTGACCGATGACTAATGACTTTCTCAAAGGGTTGTAACTTTTCTTAACATCTCTTTCATCTTGGGTATGCGATAGTAAACATGAAAAGCAATATTACAAACTGTTAAGACAAGTAATATTTGCTCTACATAATGCCCGAAAATAAATCCGTAAGGTAGCTGAAGTTTAGAGGCTTGTCACTTGTCCTTAACTTAACCTTCCATCTTTGGAAACAGTTCCAGCAGTTATTTGACTGCTGTGACTGGGGAAACGACAAAACAAGCTAATAAAGTCGCACCAGTTTAATCAAATTCTGGTTTCACTTAGTTTTGGAGGAATCCATTAATGAGTATCGTCACGAAGTCCATCGTGAATGCTGATGCAGAAGCTCGCTATCTCAGCCCTGGCGAACTGGATCGGATCAAGAGCTTTGTTACAGGTGGTGAGCGTCGCCTCCGCACTGCTCAAATTTTGACAGAAAACCGCGAGCGCATTGTTAAGCAAGCTGGTGATCAGCTGTTCCAAAAGCGCCCTGATGTTGTTTCCCCTGGTGGTAACGCTTACGGTCAAGAAATGACAGCTACCTGTCTGCGTGACCTAGATTATTACCTCCGTCTCATCACCTACGGGATTGTTTCTGGTGATGTTACCCCAATTGAAGAAATTGGTGTTGTAGGCGTTCGCGAAATGTACAAGTCTCTCGGAACTCCTATTGATGCTGTCGCTGCTGGTGTCAACGCCATGAAGAACGCTGCTGCCTCACTGTTGTCAAGTGAAGATGCTAGTGAAGCTAGCGCTTACTTCGACTACTTAGTTGGTGCTATGGGCTAGGGCGAAGCTGTTTCACTCTAACAGTATTGCAATAAAGTTGGAAATAAGGACATAACAACATGCAAGACGCAATTACCGCTGTTATTAACACTTCAGACGTTCAAGGTAAGTACTTGGATACCGCAGCCCTCGAAAAGCTAAAAAGCTACTTCTCAACTGGCGAATTGCGGGTACGTGCTGCTACTACAATCAGTGCTAACGCTGCTGCTATTGTCAAAGAAGCAGTCGCTAAGTCCTTACTGTACTCTGACATCACCCGTCCAGGTGGCAACATGTACACCACCCGTCGCTATGCTGCTTGCATCCGCGATTTGGACTACTACCTCCGCTATGCTACCTACGCAATGTTGGCAGGCGATTCTTCCATCCTGGATGAGCGTGTACTCAATGGCTTGAAGGAAACCTACAATTCTTTGGGTGTACCCGTCGGTGCTACCGTGCAAGCTATCCAAGCAATGAAGGAAGTTACCGCTAGCTTAGTCGGTTCTGATGCTGGTAAAGAAATGGGCGTTTACTTCGACTATATCTCCTCTGGCTTAAGCTAAGAGATGTTTTGCACTTAATCATAATTTAAGTGCCGCTTAATTTAAGGTTAGGAAATCAATTGTGAGTGCTAGAGGGTTTTGTCGCTTATCTGTTCGGTGCATTGCTGATTGGTTTGTGCCAGCTGTCTAGTATTGACGCTTGATTTCCAACCTTGAGTGATTAATTTAATAATGTGCACTCAAAATTTTGAAATAAAAAAGTTTTCACAGTAGCTACAGGAGATATAACGCCATGCGGATGTTTAAAATTACTGCTTGTGTTCCCAGCCAAACCCGGATTCGTACTCAACGCGAATTGCAAAATACCTATTTTACTAAGCTCGTTCCTTACGAAAATTGGTTTCGCGAGCAGCAACGCATCATGAAAATGGGTGGCAAAATCGTGAAAGTGGAACTAGCAACCGGTAAGCAAGGAACAAATACTGGGCTACTGTAATTTTCTTATATAAAAAATTATTTGTAGGGAGTTGTAAAGAGGTCTGTCGGGCCTCTTCCTTGTTTTTGGTGGCAAGATTTTGATAGGCGCTCGCCTACTTCAAACATTAGCCATTCTCCATGCAAAAATCAGGGTTATTAAAAATAATAGCAGGGAGCAGGGAGCAGGCGTGTGATTGTCCCGTGGTTTCCGTGTTTTCTCATTAGTTAATGTCCTAATGTACCTGGCAACTGCTATAACTGAAAGGTTTGCGATGACTGTGAACGGTGCACCTGCATCGATATAGAAGCCGTGAGTGTCGTAGTATTTGGTGTTGAAAAGATTCTTGAAATTTAGACCAAATCGCCAATTCTTTTGTTGATAAAAGAGCTGATTATGTTTTACGAGCAACAACGTAGTAAATTAATTCCTCATGCCATACGCCCTGCTCGGTTTCTATTGCAGCGATCGCATCGTCATAACTCACTTTAACAAGGCGAATTTTTTCCGGTTCTAATTCCCGCAGCGGATTATCGTTATGTAGCCAGAATTGCCCATTCCATCTGCTCTGGGCTTTTTCTAAGTTGAGATAAGTCCCCATTTGTCGGGAATGAATTTCGATAAGATTAAATTTGGCTTGAGTTAATAAGTGTTGAATTCGATCTGGTGTTCCCAATGGTTCGTGTAGATTGGGAAGTGTGATGCCATTTTTTGCACAAGCTTCTACGATCAACAATGCTGAATATGAATCTTCAGACGAGCAGGTAAATGCGATGTAGCCGCCGGATTTGAGAAAACGATACCAATTTCTGAGAATGGTGGGAATATTGGGAAAAAGCATGATCGCGTAAGAACAATAGATCGCGTCAAACTTATTCGATTCAGGCTGATATGCTTCTGCATCGACTTCAATTAACTGAACATTCGATAAGTTTTCGGCTTGAATTTTCTGCTGAGCAATCTTGAGTAATTCTGTGGCGATATCAATTCCAATCACAGAACCATTTGTGCCAACTTTCTTAGCGGCTTCTATGGCAATATTTCCCGTTCCTGTTGCAACGTCTAAAACGGATTGCCCAGAAAATAAAGTTGTGTAATCAAAAAGTGCGATCGCGCGATCGCGAGTCACATTATTATCATAGTTCGTCCTCGCGTTGTAGAAATCGATAACTTCCTGTTTATAGATCATAAATAACTTAAAATAGCAGTTCGTTTTCCTCTGTGGGCTCTCAGCCACACAGTTGCCAACTTATCATGGATTTTAGATGACCGCTCGCTTTGCGAGAATTCAAAAGTCAAAAGTGAACCCGTCCACCGCACTGGCTCACTTTTGACTTTTGATCCCGAAAGGGCGTGACTATTCTCCACGCGTTAATAAACGGTAAAGAAGTATTCGGCTAAGTTCATTCTGTCTATCCATTTCCAGAAGGATTATATTTTCGTTTTTGAGAAGAACTTGAAAATGTTTAGCATCAAGGTAATCGTCATTGTTTTTACCTTCATCCGCTACTTTTGTTTCCTTTATTTCTTCATACTTTAGATAATATATATTGTCTTCTACGTCTATAACGTTAAATACTATCATCGTCCTTGGTTACTTTTAAGTTAAAGAGTTACAACGTTGATAATAGGTTGTAGAGTAACTCTAAATCTGTACCAATTGGGTCAAAAGTAAATAACTTATAGTGATGCAGAATTTGAATTTTTACTAGCATTAGTAAAATCCAAATCTGTCAAAAATAACTGAAATACTGTTGCCGTAAGCTTTGCTTTGGGTTTTTACTTATGCAACATAAACCGAGATTATGTTGAATAGGGTGTTTATGGCACTTTTTGACTGTAGTTTTCAGCTTGAGTCAGTTGCCAACTTGAATCCCCGTTTAATTGTAGGATTTGCTGGTGATACTTCAGCAAGCTGGTGCGGTGACCGACGCTGATAAATACTGTGGATGTGGCTTGTACCTGCTGATAGAGCTGCTCCTCATTCTCAAGATCCAAAGCACTGGTAGCTTCATCTAAAATGGCATATGGTGGATGCACAAGCAATAATCGTGCGAATGCTAAGCGTTGTTGTTCTCCCAAAGAAAGAACATTTGCCCAGTCTAACTCCATTTCCATTCCACCTACACGAACTGGCAAGTCTTTGAGGTTGACTTGTTGTAACATTGCGTAGAGTTTTTCATCTGGGATATCTGTATTCGTCTTGGGATATAAAAGTTGGCTGCGTAGCGAACCCAAAATCATGTATGGACGCTGTGGCAGAAATAACATTTCCTTTAATTCCGGTCGAATTATCAACCCGGTACCAGTATTTCGCAATCCAGCGATCGCTCTGAGCAGAGAACTCTTACCACTACCACTAGACCCCAAAATTAGCAATCCTGCTCCTGGTTGAACTGTCAATGAGAGATCTTTAATTAAAGTGCGTTGATAGTCAGGAGTTAATAAGGTGACATGTTCTAGTGCTAAACGGGAATCTACAACAGTGTCAATAGAAGTTGCTCCAGGTTGGTTGCGTGGCGTTGGAACCTCCAGTACCTCTCGAAAAGTTCCCAAGCGATTAATCTCAGCTATAAAACTACTCAGATCTTGAAACTGACTGACGACAAGGGAGAGAGCAGTTAAAACTTGAGTAAAAGCCAAATCAGCTTGCTCAATGACTCCAAACTGCACCTTACCACTGAAGTAGAGAGGAGCGATGATTAAGGATGGTATGATTATGATTAAATAGTTATACTCAGTTGTAAAAAATTCTAAATTACGCTGCCAACCAATTAGAAGATTAAAGTTATTGAATGCTTCAGTAAATCGCCACCATACTTGATTTGATTCCTGCTCTTCTCCCCCAAAAAAGGCAATCATTTCCGCATTATTACGGACATGAACTAATTTATAACGAAAATCAGCCTCTCGTCTCAATTGGGTGAAGTTCAGTCCAATCAATCTCTTCCCGAACCAAACCGTTATAATAGTGCCAAAAAAGGAGTATAAGATGGTAATAATTACAAGCGTGGTAGAGATTGACCAAAGAACTCCAACGAAAAAAATAAAGGTGATAATTGAGTCAAGAATAGTTAATGAATAAGAGAGCCCTCCTGTGGTAAAAGTATTGATATCCTGAGATATTCGCTCATCTGGGTTGTCAATTTTGGTATTTGAATTGACTTCATAAAAAGCCCGATTTCTAAAATACTTCTTTAGAAAATAATTTGTTAGCCATCTTCGCCAATAAAGACCTAACTTGCTAGTGACATAACTGTTGAAAACTGTAAGAGGCGTACCTAGCAAAAATACAAGAAGGTAGACAAACACAAGGTGAAAGAAGGTTGATTGATCTTTATTAGCAATAGCTGTCATAAAGTTTCGACCAACATAGCTCAGCAACACATTCAGCCCATTGATTGCTAATAAAAACAACAACAAAACTGCAAGTAATCCTCTGGCTCCCCATTTTTCTTCAGAAAACCAGTAAGGTTTAGCGATTCCCAAAAATCGGTGCCATAAATGACGATCAATTCGATTCATAGTCGAGCCTTTCAATCAGAATGGAGGAAGCTACAGATTTTTCGCATCTCCCTCCAACACGAAACTTTCGTATGCTAACAATTAGGTGTGACAAAACTATGAGCAACTTGTGTCAATGAATTCATAGCTCTTGCACCGACGTTGACTGGTGTAATGGTTCAAGGGCGAGGCGTCGGGAGCCGCTAGGGAGCTGTGGGG
>JAQYWP010000108.1 GCA_029379285.1 Rhizonema sp. PD38 | reverse complement strand
TAGATAAACAAAACAGCCCTCTGTAGAATAGAGGTGTCAGCACCCTGCACGGCAAGTAGACGGGGCTTCTTACTTGGGGAGACGCTTTGCGAACTTGAAAAGGTACGTGAACGTTATCGCAGGTAATTACGAATGTAAGATTTCTTTTCTTCCTAACCTTCTACCTTTCTTTGTAAGATTTATTTACTATCCGATTCTTCATCTTCTTCTTTTTCCTCCTGCCTTTTGGCAACAATTTCTGTGAGTTCTTCAAGGTGTTGTGGACTAATCAGGAAGGGCTCTTCTAGAAACAATATATCTGAATCTGACTGACTTTGTTGCTCTGATAAAATTTCAACTTGATTCACAATTATTGATAATGCTTTACCTTGGGAACTTGCAGCTTTCAATAGTTTAAAACGTTCTGGTTCTTCTAACTTAGATAATAATTGTGAGATGATGCGACTGATTCTCATCTTATTGCTAAAATCAAAAATTGTCGTTGGTTCATCTTCAGGACACATCAATTGATCGCCAACATCAAACAAAGCTTGTACAATTGTAGAAATACTCTCTATAGGAGTTTCTTCATCAATCTTATCGTCCAGTATTTCCAAAAATGCTCTGACTTGTGTTGTGCCATCAGGACGTTTTTCTAAGCTAAGTTCTATAAGTTTTTCGCCAAACGCCTCGGCATCGTCTGCCAGAGATAAAACGTCTTCTGCACGAGTCTGAGATAATTTGCTTTCCGAAAAAGCTAAACGAAAGTAATTGGGAAATATTTCTGGGCAGCATACACGCATCTGCTCGTGCCATTTTGACTCTAATTTTCTGTCGTAACTGCCATCACCCCAAACAACCTCTAATTTCGGAAAAAGGCATAAGAGTAAATTTTTAACAGTCTGCTTATCCTCATCTTGAAGTTGAGCAATCCAGGAATTATGCAGGTTTTTAAGTTCTTTTTCTGTAAAACTAAGATCTCCTAAAAAAGCATTTTTGTTTTTACGAATTATCTCATACATTATTGGGCAAAATACTCGCAGCGATTCAATGGCAATGAAATCAACTGAGTTCACTTCACCTTTCACTGCTGCATATGTGACGCATAGATTGTTAGTCAGATGAATAATATCCCGGAGGTTGGTAATGAAATGGTCGATTCCTTGATAGTAAACACTACGCCAGTAGGTAGGCTCAAATAAATGCTTTGGATTATCAGCAATTACGCTTTCCAGTTTTTCAAAAAGGAGTCTCCTAAATGAGGTTCTA
Organism: Rhizonema sp. PD38; assembly: GCA_029379285.1. Lineage (GTDB taxonomy): Bacteria > Cyanobacteriota > Cyanobacteriia > Cyanobacteriales > Nostocaceae > Rhizonema. Next base: position 12,445 of record JAQYWP010000108.1, on the reverse strand, counting down.
TCTGGTGTAGGTAATTCAAAAGCCACTTGAATAATTTTTTCTAAGTACGCTTCTCCTGATATTTCCTGACTTTCTGCAAGTGCTCTGATCACAACTTTTTTGTCGAAAGCAAGAAGGTAGATAACATTGTTAAAATTTGGAATTGCTTTCAGAATCCGAAATATTTGCTTAATATCCTCTACAGCCAGTCTGTCTAGATCATCGATGGTGATGATTATTCGCCGATCCTCTTTTAGCAACGTGCGTTCAACTTCTTCTTTAATTTCGGAAGCGTCTTTTTGTTGATCGTCAAATAATGTGGCAACTGCCTTACCCGCTTGGGCATAGGGTAAAGGAATTTCTGCAACAACATTAGCAAAATCGGCTATTCGTTCTCTCAAGCCTTTTGGAACCGATGTAGTTTTGCTTAAAATATCTTGTAATTGCTCGAAAAAGCGTCTTGTCACATCTTGTGAGCCAGAAAACAGCCAAGGATTAAAAGGGACGATGATTGGTCTTTCTTCATCTGGCTTTTGGTTGAGATAATGAACGACGAAGTCCAAAATTGTCGATTTACCAGAACCCCAAGTACCGTAAATGGCGATCGCAAACCCTTCTGCAAAGCTCATGTTACAAATACTGTTAGCTAGATACTGGGCGAAGTTCGCATATCCCAATCGATCTGTTTGTGGATCGATGGGATTAATCTCTTGCGGGTGGTTATCAGTCTCAGTCTTGTCTTGCGGATGGTTATTAGTCTCAGCCTGTGCCATAGTAAACATCCTCATACTTATACTGTAATCGTCTCACAGTTAGTAGGCTGAAATATGCTTACCTTACGATAGAATTCTCACACTCCCGCAGTTAAATTTCATCGCCATGCAAATTAACTGGCAAACAGCCAAAACTTACGAAGACATTTTTTATCACAAAGCTGACGGCATTGCTAAAATCACGATCAACCGTCCTCATAAACGCAATGCCTTCCGTCCTAAGACTGTATTTGAATTGTATGATGCTTTTTACGATGCTCGAGAAGATGTTAGCATTGGTGTTGTATTGTTTACTGGGGTAGGACCTCATACTGATGGGAAATACGCTTTCTGTGCTGGAGGTGATCAAAGTGTGCGGGGACAAGCTGGATATGTAGACGATAATGGCATTCCGCGTTTGAACGTGCTGGATTTGCAACGTCTAATTCGTTCTATGCCAAAAGTCGTGATCGCTCTTGTCGCTGGATATGCGATCGGTGGAGGACATGTTCTACACGTAATCTGTGACCTCACAATTGCTGCAGATAATGCTATTTTCGGACAGACTGGTCCTAAAGTTGGCAGTTTTGACGGTGGTTTTGGTGCCAGCTATCTTGCTCGCATCGTTGGACAGAAAAAGGCACGAGAAATTTGGTTCCTTTGTCGCCAGTATAATGCTCAGCAAGCAATGGAAATGGGGTTAGTTAATTGTGTTGTCCCTGTGGAACAACTAGAAGCAGAAGGTATTCAATGGGCGCAAGAGATTCTGGAAAAAAGCCCATTGGCAATTCGCTGTCTCAAAGCAGCATTTAACGCAGACTGTGACGGACAAGCTGGTTTACAAGAACTGGCTGGAAATACCACTTTACTTTATTACATGACACAAGAGGGGTCTGAGGGAAAACAAGCTTTTCTAGACAAGCGTCCACCTAATTTTCGTCAATACCCTTGGTTGCCATAACTCACAAAGATCGCACCCTTTGATCCAAAGGGTGTAATTTTTTGAGATGTTGAAGATTGTTCACATACCTGAAGTGTTAAAATTGCAGCTAATTTCGGGTAACTTGTAGCTGTAAACCCTGATGAAACTTCCAAAAAATATCTTTTTACCCCTAAGCCTCATAAAACAATCAGGCAAGTGAGCAAGTATTTTTGAGAAGTCAGTCATAACTGATTTGCCTTACGCTTGTCCATGCGAAGACAAACTGAAAAATGTTTGCGATCGCAAAGTTTTAAATCTAAAGCAGTTCTCTTTTGTGTAAAATACATCCAATTTAGTAAGTATGTTGTATACTTTCCTACATTTCTTACAGATGTATTGCATTCACTTGAAAATTGCTATAACTACCCTTCTAAAAAATTTGCATTCTCGTCATTTACATAAAATCACTACTTTACTTTTCCTGCTTTGTCAAGAACCTTTTAGACTAAAACTGGTTCGGCTTTTTTGATGTCATCAGTACAAGTTACTTCCGTAACTACATTGACTATAGGTTTATGAACTTCAGAGGTTAGGACGGGCACTGCTGTGGACATCCAAACATCTTCTGGTAAACTTTCCCAAGATGGTGCAAAAGGTGGGATCGCCAGAGAACAAGCTTTCCAACTTCCTTGAACTGGTGCTCCGAGCTGCTGACAAAGTCCGCCGCGTCGTCCCTCAGGCTTGTAATATTGACAATATCGACAGGCAGAAGTCAGTAGTTTCACATTTTTCATATTTTTTGCCATTGAGGCTTGATATCTATCTTTCATTTTGCTTCTCTATCTAAAAGGGTGTAAAAGCCGAAAACCTATACTCAGTAAACGTTTTAGCGATCCCAACGAAAAAATGAATTTTAGGATTTTTTTAGCTTTGTGTCATATTTTTCAATTATTTTGTTAACAATATGATACATATGTGTTCAAAGCTGACTCATCCAGGCTTTTAGATGAAACTTATCGGGGATCAAAGCTAAGACTAAATATATCGATTCTGCAAGCTCTTCAACTTCATCCTCTAGGGACACCTTTTGGGTAGCAAAAACCTGTATCTTTGGAGAGATTCACCAAAAATTATCGTGTCATAAGTAAGCTTTGAATACTGAAAAGTTTTCTATCTTAAGAAAGAGGAAGTTATAAAAAAATTAAGTTATAGATGGTAAAAATGACTCCACTCATTTTTAGGACTTACGCAAAAGTTGCCATAAGGCTTAATTTATTGAACCGCCAAGACGCCGAGAAAGCCAAGGATGAGTAGAGTTCGTGATCGGCCTAATTTTGTGAAAATCTTTTATGCAGTGAAGTTGGATCTAGGAGATCAGAAATAGGGGAGGCTCCTCTCGCTGATAGTTGATGAAAAGCTGTTCCAAGCCTCCAGATCAAGAATTACAACTCTACGGGAACTGCTGTGTGTGACGAACTCAACGAGTAAATTCCATAAATGAACGGTAAGAGGAGGAGAAGGAGAATCACAACTTTCCCTACTCTCGATTCCTCTACCTAATACATGAATCTCAAAACTTCTGAGCCGCACAAACAGAACACACCTGCCAACGTAGAAGTTCGCCTGGTGGGGTGGGACATCGGCACTGAGGACAAAGGGGTAAGCCGTGCGATCGCGCTTGCATTAATTCAGCCCAATGCCCAAAAGCGGCATGTGCATTCTTACTAGTGGGTTTTCTATCACGACTTATCTTCATCCCATCACTCACGTAGCTGGGATGCTGAGACGGGGAAACCGTTTGTCTTGATGATTCCTTGTCTTTGGGAGGCTGCCACCCTGCGGTAGAGAAACGAATATCCACTAAAGGATCTAAAGGATCGGGGAGCTTTTGATTTAGCTTTAGAAGTAAGTGTTGGCGCTGAAAAGTTAAGTTTTGCGCCCAAGCAGCGCTAGAAGTTGCCACCCACAACACATGGCGCTGAATCGACAATGGTCGAGAATGATTGGCTACAATGGCTCCTGCAACTTCAGCCCAACACTTCAGCACGCTTTGAAAAGGCTGTTGCTGCAATTTAGCCTGAACTTCTAGATCGCCTAAAATATCATTAACTGATTTAAACGACATTCTGCTAAACAATTGTAAAAATTGCGTATTGACTGATAACGGCATTAACAACCACTTTCAGGAGTGGTTCACCAATGTTTGTAGGATGCTATATCTATAATAATTTTTCCAATTGTTTGGCACAAAGTATATTTGTGTTTAATGTGACAATTAGGTTTGAGGCGATAGGTGATGAGTCAAAACCCACTAGTAAATTCGGGTGCTTTATCTCACAACACAGCTGGGTTGAAACCAGCATTAGGATCTGCACTGGCAAGTTTAGAAGTACAACTAGAGCAAGAGTTAGCGAGGTATCGACGCGCACGTACTGGTAATCGGACACAAACAAGCCAATCTCGGATAGTAAGTCCGACAAACTTTATAAATGGTGGCAAAACCCAGCCTTCAGAAAGCCTTGAAATTAGTTTCCGATCTAGTTTGGTGAAGGCAAACGCTCTGACTCCCAATCTTGTAGAACAAAGAACTCACTTGACGAATGGATCTGTATCAGAGCGAAGTGAAAATCCCCCGACACCAATTACAGCGTCGGATACTAAATTGCACGGAGAACAGGCTTCTATAGCAATGTCCTCAATACAGCAACTACAAATGCAAGGTTCTACTGCTGTATCAAATACCAGTATTGTGCCTGCAGTGATTGAGGAACGTAATAAAAATATTGTCGAGTCAGATGAACCCAGACAGCCAGATGACTACCTAGAATCATCTGAAGCACTGCTGCGAAGCCTGACAGAAGAACAAAAAACTCACACACAAACTCATCACAATGGCAGTTTGCTGTCACCCTTGGGCATCGGCTCAATGTTGCTTCTCTTATTAGCAAGTCTTTCTGTCGGTTATGTTGCGTTCAATCCTAAAAGCTTGCCTCACTTTAGTTTGGATGGATTTTTTCAGCCAAATGAGAACCTGAACGCGGAAAATACATCCGTTGGTGAAAATACGAAAACACAGCCAGCGCAACCACTCACTCCCATACCCAAGTATCCCGATTTAGCGAAGAGCGAATTTCCAGAAGTAAAAGACTCAAATGATGTTGTTGGTTTGAAACCTAAAGCTAAACTAGTACCTGTAGCTCCACCCAAAGCGATCGCCTCTTCAGCACAGCCTCTACAGCCATTACCTCCTTTAACGCCACCAACCGCCAATACAGGATATTCACCAAAATCAAATGCAGAAATTCAACTATCAAAAGATGGATATTATCACTTAGTCACAGATAATCAAGGCGAGCGCTCTTTTGCCACTGCACGGCAAGTTGTTGCCGATGCTTATTTATCATCTGATGGCAAATTAATTTATCTAGGTGCAGTTAAGAATAAAGAGAAAGCAAAACAACTGCTACATGAGATTCAGGCAGCAGGAATCAAGGCTCGGATTGCCCAACCTTGATTGAGAATCTGATCGATAACAAGTGAATGGAGAGTTGACGATGGGATTAATTGAGCGTATTCAGCGAGTCTTTCGCGCTAACCTCAATAGTTTTATGAGCAGTGCGGAAGATCCAGAAAAGATTATGGAAGGAGTCGTGATGGAGATGCAGGATAATCTGCTTGAGTTACGACAGGCGGTAGCTCAGGCGATCGCGACTCAAAAACGCACCGAACGGCAAACGGCTCAAGCCGATTCTACAGCCGAGGAGTGGTACCGTCGCGCTCAACTAGCTCTGCAACAAGATAATGAACCTCTAGCTCGAGAAGCTCTTACCAAACGTCGAGCATACCAAGTTTCAAGCACTGCCCTATCTACCCAAATAGAGCAGCAAAAAACTGTGGTGACGAAGATGAAAGACGATATGCGGAAGCTAGAGCAAAAAATCACCGAGGTGAAAACTAAAAAAGATATGTATATTGCTCGCGCTCGTTCGGCTCAAGCGTCTTACAGACTACAAGAAATGCTGAGTGAGGTTTCTAATACGGATAGCTTGAAAGCCTTTGAGCGTATGGAAGAAAAAGTTTTGCAACTGGAAGCAAAGTCCGTTGCTATCGCCGTTAGCAACCCGACATCGCTAGAATCAAATAATGATGTTGATGCAGAACTAATAGCAATAAAGCAGCAGCTTTTGACTGAGGAGGCAGAGGAACAGCAAGTAAGGGGCAGGGGGAAAATTTGAAAGACAATGCGCCATGTGGTTTCAAGGCACCATTATTTATTGATGAAGTTGCTCCTTGAATGCTAACTTCCCCCTGCTTATTGCTGATTAGCAAAGCAAAAAACTTCAGAACAACGGCAATTCTTACAGTAAAGCAGAAAATTCCCGCTTTCGCTGTTAAAGATTGGGCAATGAGCTACTGAGAAGCATATCTTAAGAATAGAGACTTAGAGGGAGGATCGATCTGATTTAGAACGATTACATTGAAATAGGTAGGTTAAAAAACAGTAAAAAAGCTAACTGCTCTAAGGTTCTGATGTTTTTGTCTGTGGGTGGAAATCTCCAAGGCAACCGTCTTCAAAGAATCCATTGAGCGGACTTCTCTCTAAATAAGTTTGTAAATTGCAAAAGGAAAAGCAAAGTTATGGGAATATTTGATCGTGTAAGGCGAGTGGTGAGTTCAAACCTTAACGACTTGGTAAACAAAGCTGAAGACCCTGAAAAAATGCTGGAACAGGCTATCCTGGAAATGCAGGAAGACTTGGTACAGCTGCGTCAAGGAGTTGCTCAAGCAATTGCGGCACAAAAACGCACTGAAAAACAGTACAATGATGCTTACAATGAAACCAACAAGTGGCAACGCAATGCTCAGTTAGCGCTGCAAAAAGGTGATGAGAACTTAGCAAGACAAGCACTAGAGCGGAAAAAGACTGTTAGCGAATCAGGAAATGAACTTAAGGCTAGCTTAGATCAGCAAACTGTTCAGGTTGACGGGCTCAAGCGCAGTCTCATCCAGCTTGAAAGCAAAATTTCCGAGGCAAAAACCAAGAAAGAAATGCTCAAAGCTCGGATCACCGCAGCCAAAGCTCAAGAGCAGCTCCAAGGTATGGTGCGTGGGATGAATAGCAGCAGTGCAATGGCAGCATTCGAGCGCATGGAAGAAAAAGTCATGATGCAAGAAGCCCGCGCCCAGTCGTCAGCAGAGTTGGCAGGTGCGGATTTAGAAAGCCAATTTGCCGCTTTGGAGGCAGGAAGCGACGTAGATGATGAATTGGCAGCTTTGAAAGCGCAAATGTCTTTGCCAGGAGCTACACCTAATCAACCCCAACTACCGCAACAAACAACCCCGCCCAAACATACTAACGAAGTGGTGGATGCTGAGTTGGAATCCCTTCGCAAGCAATTGGATCAAATGTAACACCATTTTGGATGAGCCGATTGAAAATTTTGGATTGTGAAATACCGCATGGGCTCGTGTTTCCACAATCCATTTCGCATTCTTTTTTTTAATGGTGTAAAATTTATAAGGAAAATGCCGAAAATCCAGTCAGAGAGAGGGGCACAGCGCAAGCTATTGTACTTTAGGCACGGGGATAAAAGGTAGTGGCGGTTTTTTAGCTGGCATGATATACTTTTATGATGTCAGTAAAAGACATAACAATAATTGTTTATTTAAACTCCCACAACTAGAAAAGGTGTGGGATTTTGCGTCCTTTTTGAGTTGGTAACTGTGAACAGATTGAGATAAAGTTATTGATGTGCCAACTTTTATAGACAACACCTATGGAGGCTGCAATGAGTGAGGATGTAATATCCGTAACTGATGCTGAGTTTGAAACTGAAGTTTTGCAAGCAGCATTTCCAGTATTAGTTTACTTCTGGGCTTCTTGGTGCGGACCTTGTAAACTGATGTCGCCCTCAATAAACTTAGCTGCCGATAGCTATAGCGATCGCCTTAAAGTCGTCAAAATGGAAGTCGATCCTAACCCAGTCACTGTAAAAAAGTATGGAGTGGAAGGTGTACCCGCTTTAAGACTCCTGAAAAAAGGTGAAGTGTTAGCATCTAATGAGGGAGCGATTGGCAAAGACAAATTACTTAGCTTTTTAGACACTAACCTCAATTAGTCATTGGTTAGTCGTTAGTTGTTAGTGTAAATTAACAACTAACAACTAACAGATAACAATTGAAATGCAATTTGCCAACCGTTTACAACCTTTACAATCAAATGTATTTGCTGACATGGACAAAGCTAAAGCAAAAGCTTTGGGTACTGGACGGCATTTGATTGATTTATCGTTAGGATCTTCTGATCTGCCAGCAGAAACGCATGTCATTGAGGCGATCGCTCAATCTTTAAAAGATCCAAGTACTCACGGTTACTTGCTATTTCATGGTACCCAAGCGTTTCGCATTGCAGTTGCTCGTTGGTACAAACAAAAATTTGGTATTGCAGTCGATCCAGAAACAGAAGTCTTACCGCTAATTGGTTCTCAAGAAGGTACAGCCCATTTGCCTTTAGCTATTCTTAACCCTGGAGATTTCGCTTTATTACTCGATCCGGGTTATCCCTCCCATGCTGGAGGAGTCTACTTAGCGAATGGTCAAATTTATTCAATGCCACTGCGGGAAGAAAACGGTTTTTTACCAGTATTTGCAGAGATTCCTGCGTCTGTATTAACACAGTCGCGTATGATGGTGTTGAGCTATCCTCACAACCCGACAGCAGCGATCGCACCAATATCATTCTTCAAAGAAGCTGTGGCATTTTGTCAACAACATCATCTCGTTTTAGTTCACGATTTCCCTTATGTAGATTTAGTCTTTACCGAAACAGTTAACGATCGCCAATTTCTTGCTCCTTCGATTCTACAAGCTGACCCAGAGAAAAGTGTCTCAATTGAATTTTTCACTCTTTCCAAATCATACAATATGGGTGGCTTTCGTATTGGTTATGCGATCGGCAATGCCCGGTTGATACAGGCATTGCGTCAGGTTAAAACAGCCGTTGATTTCAATCAATATCGAGGAATTCTTAATGGAGCGATCGCTGCAATGGATGGATCGCAAGCTGGAATTCAATCTGCTGTTGCTACCTTTCGCCAACGTCGAGATGTCTTCATCGCCGCTTTACACCGTATTGGCTGGCAAGTTTCCACTCCCAAGGCAACAATGTACGTCTGGGCAAAGTTACCAGAACCGTGGAGTCAAAATTCTGTAGAATTTTGTACCCAACTTGTAGAAAAAACAGGGATAGCCGCTTCACCTGGTGCTGGATTTGGTAAATCCGGAGAAGGATATGTTCGCTTTGCTTTGGTTCATTCGCCCGATATACTGCAAACTGTTGTCGAAAGAATTGCCGAGTTTTTGTATTAATTTGAAGAAGAACTCAGAATCTATAAGTAGGGAACTCAAAACCCCACTTATAGAAGACTACTAAGTTTATTTATTAAGTCTTTACTTGAAATTAACAATAAATTTATCATAAATAACCTTTATTCACCGGAAGATATTATGAACTGCTGTAAGTCGCAAACCGAAGCTAATTACGTATTTGGGTTAGCGCAAAATAGTCGTTTAATCAATATAAACTGAACATTACAGAAATTTTCAGGGAAAGTCTGCGGGAAAGAAGTTTCTCAGCCGCGAGTTTTACGTAAATCAACCACAGTCTTAGGGGCGATCGTCTTCAGGCATTCTGTATAGGGTACGGCTGTTCACCCCTACAAATGGTGTAGTTAATTCATGTGAAAACGGCTGTAAGTAAGTCGGCATAAATAAATAAAAGTTTGTAGTGAGCTCTTACTTAGCTTATTTTACAAACCAACTTAAAGAGGATATTTCTAATGAAATTAACAGGCTTATTAAGAAGGACTTTCTTGCTAAGGTTAACTTTTACTGCTGTTGCGATTTTAACTATTTTCAAATTGAGTCCTAGTTTTGCTTACTTTACTAGCTCGAATATAATGCCGCCAACACATCTAACTTCGGCAACCACCATTATAGCCCATTCTGATTCAGATCAAGCGAACAAGTTTACATTTACAAAACTTGTTGACACAGCAAACGACTTCACGACGTTTGGCAGTATCGCTTTCAATAATCAAGGTGTCGTTGCATTTTCTGCGGCAAAAAATGCATCTGGAATTACGGGAATTTATACAACTGACGGTCAAACTATTACAACAATTGCGGATATTGATACGGTTCCTAGCCTCTTTACAGATATTAAACCTGAATCAGGGGCAAGTTCAGTAACAGTAAGCAATTTCTTATTCGATAGTAATAATATTGCCATCAATAATGCAGGTACTGTGGTATTTAGCGTTACTGCCAACATCAAACAGGAACCAGGAACATCGGGTTACTATACTAACGCTTATGAAAGATTATTCCAGAGCCAAGGTAACACAATCCAGTTGGTTGATGCACGCACTGATTTTAAAGGTGGAAATAGTTTTGAAACAACTAACAGATACACAACAGTAGGAATCAATGATAGTGGACAAATCGTTTATTCCGAGGTGAAAACAGATAGTACCCCACGGATCAACACAATCACTAACATTGCCCTCATTGGGCGATTTTCTGACTCAGGAGATAAACCTCCAGAAGGACCCCCTAGTGCAGTGTCTTCGCCGATCATTAACAACCAAGGCACTTTATTCTATAATAGATATGGGTATTTTAACAATAGTACTACTTTTACCAATAGCATCTTTAGGTTAGGCAGTGAAGATTCAATACCAGTTGCTGTGTTGGATCAAGTGCAAGGTGGGGTACCTCTAGCCTCTAATGATCTTGGAGATCTTGTCTTCTCCGGTTATCTCACATCAACAGAATCAGGACTATTTCTGATCCACGATGGCGTAATTACTAAGGTTAACAACGCTCTCGCTGGGAATGCTAAGATTAATAACCTTGGCAAAATCGCCTTTCAACCGTCGCAAAGCGGCTCGGGAATTTTTATTACCTCAGGTGCAGATATATTGAAGGTGATTGCTCCTGGCGATATCCTCTCGGGTTCCACTGTGGCAAACGTAAAGTTTGGTGGATTGAATGATGTTGGTGAGATTGCCTTCGTTGCTTCACTCACGGATGGGACTACTCAGATCTTTCGAGCCGATCCCATCAGAAAACACCATTTAAAGCATCCTACTTCTAAGCTCCAGGAGTCGGCATAGCGGTGAACTTGCGTGTCTGGTTGATGTCCTTCTATACGCTTCAGCTAAAAATTGATCAGAACTAGCCCACGCTGCTGTAGGAGGGTTTCCCCCTTAAAGCGCTGGCTCCTCTGAAAAAGGAGAGAATATAGTTTTTATTGATATCTCTTTCCTTCAGTCCTCTGCAATCAAGCCTCTGCCTTTCTTTGTAAGTAAGACAGTATCTAAAGTTACTGTTTTACTTACTACCCACTTTCCTCACTTCATCGTGTAGCATACGTAGATTTCTAAGCTCTGGCTAATGGTAGTCAGATAACAATCACAAATTACCCATAATTAACAGTATTCATACTTGATGATTGATGTTTATGAGGAATTATTTTTGACTATCAATATATTACATCTTGAAGTGCGGAATAGACATAAGGAAAATTTGCATGTATTAAATAGCTTGTACTTCAGTGTTATAAATACTAGTAATAGCGGTAAACTTTTAACTTATATTTTATGTGAAAATAACAATAAAATTACTATCTACTGAGCAACAGTTAAAGTTTTATCAAGCTAGAAGGCTGTTACTGCATTCAAAAAAGTGTTATTATAATGTTAATAGGTGACTATCAGGGTATTGCAAATACAGTGTCCAGAGTGTGCCAAAAGCCTCTAATTTTTTCTTAACTTATAGACAAATTTCAGCTAAAGTTAATTTTATTAAACTTGAAGCTGTCAAATGTTGATGGCGTCTCGCTGTCAAAACAAATGTAGCAGAAACCGCATCTATCAAAGGTACCTACTATTGTAGTCTCTGCCTTTGCTTTTCAAGCTGACCGCTCGTTTGCGAGCAGATCGGGTGTTCGACCAAGATTATATATAAAAATGACAGCAAAATTACTCTCAATAAAGCAAAAATCACAGTCGCATCAAGCTAGACGGCTGTTACTCATTGAAGACAATGATGTTAATAGGATGTTACTAAGTGACTATTTAAGTTACTGTCAATACGATGTCCAAACCTTGCCAGAAGCCTCTAATTTTTTCTTAACTATAGATAAGTTTCAGCCAGAGTTAATTTTATTAGACTTGAAACTGCCAGAGGTTGATGGCTACTGGTTACTACAACAAATTCAGCAGAAACCACATCTATCAAATGTACCTATTATTGTAGTCTCTGCCTTTGCTTTTCACGCAGATCGTGAACGTGCGATGAGATTGGGCGCTCGTCGCTACTTTGTAAAACCAATAAATTTGAGAGATTTGATTGTAGCGATTCAAGAAGAGTTGCCTTGTAGCTGTATCTAACTTTTTAGATTAAGAGTTAATTTATTGAGCTTTTTGTTCGTTCAAGAATTCTTCAACAATCTGACTAAGATTGTGTAAAGAACTCCCAATTTTCTGAATTTTAATTTGGAGTTGAGTTAAAAGCAAAGTTGCTGTTTGCATGTCATCTCATGTGTCAGCTATTATCTCGTGAAACTGAGATTCAAAGTCTTGCACGTTCATGAGTTTAATTAATTCAAATATATAAATTTTAGTTTCTATTAATTATAGCTAATAAATTTGATTATATGAAACCGTTGATTCTATTAAAATCTATTTCCAATAATAAATAGATAAAATTTATTGTGAACAGTTAATAT
>JAQYWP010000880.1 GCA_029379285.1 Rhizonema sp. PD38 | reverse complement strand
CTCCATCACCAATCACTGTACAAACGCCTCCATCACCAATCACTGTACAAACGCCTCCACCAGCAACTACTATACAAACGCCTCCACCAACCACAGTCAATCCACCCCATTCCGATCCAAGACGAAGTACCTGATTGAAAGTAATACACAGTAAAGTGTAGAGACCTAACATGTCAGGTCTCTACATTTATTTTTTGGTAGTGTATATTACTCCAAATGGGAAATGCTATGGTTAGAAGCAAAATACTCTCAAACCGCTGTAAGATTACCGATACAACTTCTTCTCCCCCTCTCCCGTCTCTCCCGTCTCTCCTCATCCTGACTCTTACAGGAAAAAATGCTGAAAGCCCCTGGGCTTTAATCAGGGCATGAAAGCTGAAAGCTAGTGGCATCTTAAAAGGTGCCAGTGTCATATCTTTGAATTTAGGTAGAGTGCCAATCAATTCCTCTACAACTTGGATTATAGTTTTATGCTTTTACTGACGCAGAAATTATCAGGCTTTCAACGAGTGTTTTGTTAAGAACGTTATAAACGTGGCGGTAAGATAGATGTGGAAGATGGCCATTGTGAAGTTTCTTCAGATACTTCCACCCAAGGTGTAGTCGGAGTATCAGAATCATATTCCAGAGATAAAGAATTGATTAACAACTCGTTGTTGGACAAAGATTTTGTGTCTTCATAATTTATCAATTCGTCAAGTTCCTCAAGTGCTAAGGATGCAGTTTGATATCGCTGCTGAAAGTCCTCCAACACCATTTTACTGAGAATTTTAGCAAGAGCTTCGCTTACGTCTGCCTTATCAACCCATTTTAGCTCTCCACTTGCATCTCTTTCGATTTCATGGGGAGCTATGCCAGTTAAAGCTTTAATAGCAATCATGCCAACTGCATAGATGTCACTACTGTATTGCGGACGCCCATAATATTGCTCGCTTGGAGCATAACCTCTAGTCCCGATACCAATGGTGAAAGCTGTTTGTTCTGGATTATTAAGCAGTTGTGTGGTGACTTCCTTAACAGCACCAAAGTCAATCAGTACCAGTTTGCTATCTGAGTCTCGCCGGATGATATTGTTGGGTTTAATATCTCGGTGAATCACGCCGTTATGATGGACAAACGTTAATGTTTGTAATAAGTCCCTTAAAATCTCAATAACTTTTGCCTGTTGCAGGCGTTTACCCGTTGGCAGTTCCTGACTCAAAGCATGACCAACTATATACTCTTGAACTAAATAAAATTCTTCTTCCTCTTCAAAGTAAGCAAAAAGCTGAGGTATTTGGTTATTTGTTCCCAACTTGTACAGTGTCTTAGCTTCTGAGTTAAATAAACGTCTAGCGATCACTAACTGCTCTGATTTAGTATTAGCAGGTTTTAGCTGTTTAACAACACATAAAGGATTGTCGGGAAGCTTCATATCTTCAGCAACGTAAGTTTCACTGAATCCACCAGAACCGAGAACTCTCACAATTTTGTAGCGTCCTTCCAGGATTTTTCCTGATAACGCCATTTCCCTTTGTTGGAGGAGATCTCTAAGATCATCCTGTTGGCTGAGAATCTCCTGGACAACTTGGTGAGATGGATATTTCTGAAAAATCTTCACCAATTGGCTTTTTCTTAATATTTCCCTAGCGACTTCAGTTCCCAAATAGCAGAGTCCGATCACCGTAATCGCAACCACTGGTACAGCTGTGGGAAAAATTAACTGACCATAGAGAAATAACGCATAACTTATTCCTCCCCAAGAAATTGCCAGAGCAACGCTTAAGAAAAATCTTGTTATTCCTGGCTTTTTTCTAGCAACTATGACACCACATCCACCTACTAAACCGAAGACAAATAAACCGCACCCTATTGGATTTTCAATGGCTGGGGAGATTGCCTTACCTTCCATTAAAGTTGCGATCGCGTTGGCATGAACTTCCACACCTGACATTTCCTGAGGAGACAGCCAGCTTGTAGAAACAGGTACTCGAAAATAATCTTTTAGCAACTTATCTGTTGCGCCGATGAGGACGACTTTGTTTTTGAAAACTTTTCCCTGCTGCAAATAAGTGTTCCAATTTTCTGGTTCTAGTACGTGCATGAAGGAAATCGTTTTAAACGTACCTGTCGGTCCGTAAAAATAAATCCGATTGCCCTTTGGTGGGAGATAATTGACTTTAGCTGCCTTAAGAGTCGCTTCATCAAAGGAGGGTATATCCACGACTAAGGCATCATTTGTATCTGCTAAAGATTTAATATATTCACTGCTTAATTTTTCGATTTTGCCATCTACCTCTAAAGGGAAATTCACCAAGCCCACCGACACTGGCCTTGTCCAAAATAAGGGCTGAGGTTCGTTTAGTTTGCTAATTTGCCCTTGGTAAATCTCCGAGTCATTGTAGCTGGCAGCTAAAGTCACTTTGCCTGCAAACGCCCGCAATGTCCGTTGTAATCGACGATCATCTGTCTCTCCATAACGACTAGGTGTATCAAAGAATACATCTAGAGCAACAGAACGTGCTCCGGCTTTCATCAACTTATCAATCACCCTAGCATATGCCTCACGTTTGAAAGGAAAAGCTTTCAAGGGTTCTAAATTGGCATACTTCTGTGGATCTGTTGGGTAGTATTCCTGTGGAACGGATATAGATTCTTCGTCAATTGCCAAAATCACAATGTCTTCTGGAGGAACCACTGCTCCACGCATGAGATAAAATACCGTTTGTGCCTGACTTTCCATCACTTTAGGTAAGTCTGAACTAGAAGTTGCGAGTAGGGAAGCTACCACTACCGAAGTACTCGCAAGCAGATGACCCAGGCGTGCCATTAGCTTTGACTGGCGTAGCGATACCGTCGCAGTTGTTTTTGTTTGTTTACTCGTTGGCCGATTAGTCGCTGAGATATGTTTTTTGGTTAAGCTGGATATAGTTTCTTTTGGCATATCATATTGCCGAATGATTTACGTATGATCCCTTGTTTTTTTTATACGCTCTTAACTTTAGAGTAAGACTTAGAATGAAAATCTTATATTTTTGTAACTTATCTTTTGTTCCTCACCAAAATAGACATGAGTTTTAAGTCCTAAATCCTGAGTATGTTATTTTCTACTTCGTGTATTCTAATGTCATGCACTCCTTTTTCAATAAACGACAAGTGTTTTCCTTTGTTACTGTTTTCACAGACACATACAACGTTGCGGCTTGATTCTGCCAAAAACGAAGATGTCCTGCGACTCTACTCTACTCTATAAGATGAGGTTTGCTGTCTATCCCTTGAAGCTGAGTGATCAATGTGATCGTCTGTGTCCTCCGTTTAATCATAAAAGCCGTACATGAGCATTAAGTCACAACCTATTCATAGCTTATTACATACCTCTTTAGGAGTAAACTTGATTGGTATACAGCGATGAATCATGTTACTTAGTCTATTTTATTGGTAGATTTTGATCGTGGGAGCATCTAATAGCGCCGACGGTGAAAAAGGTTCAGCATCTGAGAGACAGTCAATTTTATGCTTGAAGAGAGGTTAGATAACAACTATATATGACAATATGTTTATAGATATTATCGGATTTAACATTTTATAATTGCTATAATCTATTGTTCCATCTAAATTCTTTATATATTATTAGGTGTAACTTTCTATGGGTTCTCCAATGAATCGTCTGTCTATTTTTGTAGACGGAAACAATATGTTCTATGCTCAACAAAAAAATGGCTGGTTTTTTGACCCAAGGCGCGTCTTAGAATACTTTAGAAACGAACAGTCGGAAACAGCCTTAATCAATGCATTTTGGTATACAGGTCTAAAAGATCCTCAAGATCAGCGAGGTTTCAGAGATGCTCTCATTAGTTTAGGATATACCGTTAGAACTAAAATTCTCAAAGAATACTATGATGATGCCTCAGGTCGTTATTCACAAAAAGCTAACTTAGATATTGAAATTGTTGTAGATATGTTTAATACAGTAGATCAGTATGACAGAGTCGTTTTATTTAGTGGGGATGGAGATTTTGAAAGAGCTATTGAATTATTAAGAGGAAAAAGTACTTATATTACAGTAGTATCAACTGAGGGAATGATAGCTAGAGAATTACGTAATGCCACGGACAGATATATAG
>JAQYWP010000879.1 GCA_029379285.1 Rhizonema sp. PD38 | reverse complement strand
GAGTTTTGGCAATTGAAATAAAAGGCAATTGTAGGAACTTATCTCTCTAAAGTTAGAGAGATAACACCAAATAGCTTTTGCAGCAATGTGACCATCGCTAGAGGGAAACTTTCTCTTTCCCTTTGTATGCTTGACAGTCGGTAGCTAGATACAGCAAACTCAAAACAAGCAAAGATTTAGAGTTTTCTGACTTTAGGAAACTTAAATAAAATACTTTGCTTTCTCGGAAATATAAAGGAGGGTAAGATGAAGAATTTAACAGCTTTTTTAAAGGAATTGCGAGTGCGCCAAACTATTACTGTATTCCTGGCAGGGCTATTACTGATCGTCGGTACTACTTGTGGTAGCCAGTATGCCCAAGCTGCGAATCTAGATAATCCAGCCGTGCAAGCCAGTCCACAAATAAACACAAAACTATTGATTGCCGCTAACAACGAATCAGAATTGCTTTACCCTGGTGCTGAAACACCACAAGGTAGATTGGTGAAAGAGAAAGAATTGCCAATCATCACTGAAGAAAGTGCCGAACAACCCAAGAAAGGCGGTTTGGTACAGCGGGACTCAGGCGTAGGTACTCGTCTTCAAGAACGGGTTGAGACTGTGAAAGAGGCTGTAGACAAAGCTTCAGACTTTTTAGGTAAATAAATTAGGTAAAATGCCTGAATTCAGACCAAAGCCTGCAATAAGCAAATAGTCAGTATTCAGCTGTCAGCTATCAGCAATTTACAACTGTATAAATTGGTACTATCTTGAATGGTACTATTTATGTATACAAAATTTATTTTGTAGGTAATTGCTGATGGCAACACAACAATACAAATCGTACAAAAGAAAGGAGTAACACTGTGAACAAAATGATTTCTTGGCTGAGAAGCTTTCGCCCTTTGAAGGCTGTAACAGTTTTTTTATTGGGAACTCTTCTGCTCATCACACAGGCTTGTAGCTCTGTTGATGCAACAACGCCTCCTTCGTCGTCTATGAGTTCAGGAACCCCGCGTCAAATTAAAGGTCCTCAATCAGCAGAACCTAATTCTGAAGTCTACAGTCCTAAAGGGGACAAAGTTATTTCTCCTGCGGAAAGTGGGATAAATAATTTTAGTGATACAGATCCTAGATCGCCGAATGCTGAAACTAGTGTAAAAGCAAAAAGTGAGTTTCTCAAGGAAAAGGCTGAGAGAAATATTCAGAACGCAACAAACAATATTGGAGAAGCCGCTCGCCGCGTCGTAGATGACAATCATGAAGGTTTAGGCAAGAATTTACAGCGTAGTGCTGAAGGTACAGCAGATAAAGCCCAAGATACAGCTGAAGATTTTGCTAAAGGAACAAAGAGGGGTATTGAAAATATCAAAAACAACGTCACAGACGCTGTTAGTGGTGCTGCGAAAGATGCCAAAATATCTGCTGAAGATGCCAAGTATAGTGTTCAGCGCACAGCCGACGATGCAGGTAGATCTGTGAACAGAGCTATCAATAATGCTGGAGAAGATGTGAAGTCTAATGTCAAAGACACAAGTGATGACTTGACACAAAAAGGCAAAAGTGTCATAGATAACGTTAAGGGTCTTTTCAAAACCAATGCTGATGAAGCAGCAAAAAGCGCCAAAACCAATTTAGATAAAGCAAATGACGCAGTTGAGGATGCTGTTGATGATTAGTCAGCATTTCGTTAAGTAGAGACGCAAACCAACCTAGTTGGTTATGATCATTTTTCTTAGTTTCAGGTGTGTCTACGTTTCCTAAGATAGTTATGTTTATTTCCACATACTGAACTTATGTTGACGTCCTATCCTCAGCTACGAAATGATACTTATACAAGTAATGGCGTCTCTTAAAGCTGAACTCTAATAGAATAAATGGTTTCGTAATTCGTAATTAATTTGTTAATTACGAATTGCTATTCGCGGATTACGAATTATCTTCATACCAGTTGTGGAGCGCCAATTGCTGAATTTCCCGTAAGGGAATTTTGTGCTTTTGGGCTAGCTCCACACAGTCTTCATACTCGGGCTGTACGTTTGCTATAACTCTGTCAGTTGCTTCTCCAGTCCATGCTACCTTAACATGAACTATGCCATATTTAGTCTCTACTTGTTGAATTTCCCGTTGTAGAATAGCTCGTTGTTGATGAGAATGACGAATTCCTAAAGTCGTAGTTTCACGGAATAAAACGGCTTCACAGTTAGGCAAATTGTCTGGATGGCAAATAGTAGTTAAGAGTATTCCTGGGCGTGACTTTTTCATCCCTACAGACTGCGTAAAAACATCCAAAGCACCGACAGCAAATAATTCTTGGAATACATAGCCGATCGCCTGTGGACTGAGATCATCAATTTGAGTTTCTAAAACAGAGATAATTTCCTTTTGGGGACTAGAGGAGAATGTTGAAGTAGATAGCTTATCCGTGACAATATTAGCAGCCTCATCCGTCGCTTCACCCAACCACAGTTGCAAAATATTAGGAATAGGTAAATTTGACGATCCCGCTCCCAACCCCACTTGTTTGATAGTCATGCGGGGTGGTGAACCGAATTTGGTTGCAAGAGTCGTCGCGATCGCCGCCCCTGTTGGTGTCACTAGTTCTTTTTCAATACCGTTGCTATAAACTGGACAACCCCGCATTTCCCATAACTTTAAGACTGCAGGTACTGGGACTGCCATTTGACCATGTGCTGCACGGACAATTCCCCCACCAGTTGGTAACGCTGAGCAGTAGAGAAAGGGCAATTCGAGGTCAAAATTATCTGTAGATTCATGTAAAATAGAATCATGATCAGATTTAGGCTTTTTATGATGGACTGAAGTAATACCCAACCAATCCAGTCCTAAGCAAGTGCCCACAATATCGACAATCGCATCAACAGCACCTACCTCATGGAAGTGGACTTTTTCTGGGGCAATGCCATGCACTGCCCCTTCTGCGATTGCAAGCTGCCGAAATACTGCTAAACTCCAAGCTTCTGCCCGTGATGGCAACTTAGCTTGTAAAATCATTTGCTCTATTTCTGGTAGGTGACGTCCGTGATGGTGATCGTCGTGGTGATGATGATGGTGGTGTATTAAGTCTACAAAAACTTTCGTCGCCTGCTGAGCGTTTCGATGAACAAGTTCGACTCTTAACTTGTATTCCTCCCCAATTCCTAACCCGTTCAGCTTCTGAGTCAAATACTCTAAGGGAACACCCAAACTGACTAAAGCCCCCAAACACATATCACCAGAAATGCCTGTTGGACATTGAAGATAAGCTATTTTATTCATAACTTTTAGTTGTTAATTGTTGGCTTTGCGAAAGTCTCCTATTACCCATTACTCATTCTCTATTCTCTTATGGCAAAAATTTTCCAAGTTCATCCTGATAATCCTCAAGCTCGGCGAATAGAGGAGATACAAGCAGTACTGCAACGTGGCGCAGTAATGCTTTACCCCACCGATACAGTTTATGCGATCGGGTGTGATTTAAACGCAAAGTCAGCCGTGGAAAAAGTACGAAAAATCAAGCAGCTAGCAAATGACAAACCATTGACATTTTTATGTTCATCGCTTTCCGATGTAGCAACATATGCTTACGTCAGCGATCCAGCATACCGACTTATGAAGCGCCTGATTCCAGGAGCTTATACTTTTTTACTACCTGCTACCAAGTTAGTGCCACGGCTAGTACAAAATCCTAAGCGCAAAACGACTGGCATTAGAGTGCCAGATAACACAGTGTGTTTAGCGTTATTGAAGGCTTTGAAAAATCCAATTATTTCTACTTCAGCACATTTACCACCAGAGGAGGAGACAGATGATGAGTTGTTGGGGGAGGAGTCAGAACATCAACTTTCAAAGGTAGAACTGTTTGACAAATTGGACAAATTGGTAGATGTGATTGTAGACACTGGAGAGGAACCTACTTACAAAGTTTCTACCATTTTAGACTTGACAGGAGATGAACCAATTGTCACGCGGCGGGGTTTAGGTTGGGAAAAAGTCGCTGCATGGGTATAAACAGTGTTGGGTGCGGAGTGTGGAGTGCGGAGTACGGACTTTATAAATTTATAACTACTTATTCATAATTCATGATTCCTAATTGAATACACCAGTTTTCAAATTGGCATACTGCTCCCT
>JAQYWP010000878.1 GCA_029379285.1 Rhizonema sp. PD38 | reverse complement strand
GGGGATCCAGTTCCTACGGAGGGAAACCCTCCGTAGGAATCTGCTGATACCAGCGCGCATGAGGCGTTTTCCCGCCGTAGGCGACTGGCGAACCCGAAGGGCGTGCGGGTTCCCCGCGTTGAAGCATCTGGCGTGGTTTAAAGCTCAATAAAAAAGATAATGTTTTTCGTTCTGGCGTAGCGCGCGAAGTCTTGGGGCAAAGCTACAGCCCTTGGGAAGTTTCCCCCGGCAGACTTTGCGAAAGAGTAAGTACCTGTGCAAAATTAATTTTATATTCATGTCGCCTGAAACACTTGTGAAACGGTGATTCCAGGTTCAAAAATATATAAAGAATTTTGCATGACTGCTTATTAATTTTCTTTACTTACTTTGAATTTGTATAATCTAAATCATTATTCTTTCACTTGTTTAAGAAAGCTGCTGGTAATAGGAAAAAAGTTAAAATCAAGCAAGTAACTAACTCAAAACTATACTTTATCACTAAAAATTAAAATCTTTTTGACTAAATACCAAATTGATAAATATGGATCGTCGTAAATTTATCAGATTTGCCACTTTGGCAGGATCTAGCTTTACTTTTGCTAGCTGTTCATCAAGAAAATTTCATCCACATAGTGAGGTGTTAACGCCTGCATCACCTATAGTGGAACAAGAACCTCTCAAGGTAGGGTTTGTTTATTTGGGATCTGTGGGCGATTTTGGGTGGACTTATGCCCATGATTTAGGTCGCAGAGAAATGGAGGAAAATCTTCAGGAAAAGGTGAAAACAACTTTTGTCGAAAATGTCAACGAAGGTGGCGAGGCTGAAAGGGTGATTCGTCAACTGGCATTGGATGGAAACAAGTTAATTTTCACAACGGCTTTGAGTTATATGAATCAAACAATTAAAGTTGCACAAGCCTTTCCTGATGTTTTCTTTGAAAACTGTAGTGGATACAAACGCGCAGCTAATGTTGGTACTTATTTAGGACGTTTTGAAGAACCACAATACTTAATCGGCATGATTGCTGGTAAGATGACGAAATCAAATGTCATTGGTTTTATCGGAACATATCGCATTCCCAAAGTCATTCGGGGGATCGATGCATTTACTCAAGGATTGCAATCAACAAATTCCAAGGCAAAAGTCAAGGTTATTTGGATACAAGGTTGGTACAATCCAGCGAAAGAAAGAGAAGCAGCACAAGCTTTGGTAAATTTGGGTGCCGATGTGTTGATCGCCGATACCGACTCTGCTGCTGTTGTCCAACTAGCGGAGGAAAAAGGTATTTATGCCTTTGGACATAACACAGACATGAGTAATTATGGTCCAAAAGCGCACTTAACATCAGTTGTTAATAAATGGGGCAAATTTTATATCAACCAAGCTTTAGCTGTTATCAATGGGACATGGAAGTCTGGAGATGTTTGGGATGGTATTAGTCAAGAAATGGTAGATATTTCTCCACTCAATCCCGTGATTCCCCAAGATGTTCAACAACTGGCGATGGCAAAGCGTGAGGAATTTGTTCAAGGTACCGCCCACCCCTTCGATGGTCCGGTAAAAGATCAAAGTGGTAAAGTTCGAGTACCAAAAGGTCAAGTGTTGAGCGATCGTGAACAATTAGCAATGAATTGGTATGTAGAAGGCATTGAAGGATCTATTGCGAAGCTAATATCATAGCATGTTGGTTGAAGCGCAGATAGAACGGTGTTCCGGAGGAGCCAGTGACACTCGTTCGCCCTTGGCGTCTAGAAAGAGTAAGAGGACAAAAGAGATCGCGAACGCGCTTCGCTTAAGCGATCGCCGCCAATCCTCAAGTTAGTATACCGAAGATGATGTCCGAGTGGAATGAACTGCGAGCTACTTACCGATTGATGGAGGATATGATGTCATACACCAGAGCATTGCTCAAACGCATGAAAAACAAAGCAAGAGTTAGTGACATTCAGCTTTAAGGTTATCCTGCATGTGTATACAATCAATTTTTTATATCGAATTTTGGTTGCTAAAAAGGAAAAAATACTGAGAATAAAGCTATTTTATTGATAATTTAAAGTTTTTATTGAGAATAAACAACCTTCTGTTATGCTACTTGCCTATATATTTAGATAAATCCGTATGGCTAAGGGTTGTTCAAAGAGTGTCTGGTTAAAAGACAACGGGATAATTTATACTCCCCTCTATATAGTCTTTCTCACTCATTAGTATGATTTTAGTTTTGATTGGTACAGAAGATAGGTATGATACTAATAACAGTTTGAGTAAGTAAGCAAATACCTTGGTCAATCGACCAAGGTATATTTTTTTCTGTCAGGTTAAATGAGAATATTTTTAGTTTATTTCAACATCACTCTTAAAACTTTTGTAGTCTAGCTATTCATATTTGACTAATACGTCCGGATTTCTCACTAGATATTTCATTGACAAATTGCAAACTTTATGGAGCGAAGAAATTGAGAGATGGCTACGCCCGTTGTAGGCATCGCCATCGAACTGACAATGGCTATGGCTTAGACAAACTGGCGATATAATCGGCCTCCGATTTCTGCATTTCATCCACCATCTGTTTGCTACGACGTAGATAGGCAACAAACAGCAAAATGGAAAATGCGATAATTACCAAACCTATTAAACCACCGGAAAAGGTGTCATATAAACCGTGTAATACAGCACAAATTGCTATACCAATAAAGATAATAGGTCCTTGTCTAGATGGGTTGATTGCTGCTAGCCCCAAAAAGTATCCAACAATGCCTGCCCAAATAGCGTGATTCAATGGTAAAGAGACAAACCGGATGGTATTACTAAGTATATAAAGACCAAAATTACTTTGCCCTGCTACTAAATCTATAGCATATCGAAAGGAATAATTAACACCTTCTGCGATCGCAAATCCTAATCCTGACACAGATCCATAAAAAGCTGCAGTTAGTGGATCTTTTAATTTACCAGGACGTAGCAGAAATAAATAAACTGGCATTGCCTTACATAATTCCTCCAATACACCGACTCCTAGCACAAAGCCAACAATGCGCGGAATTAACCCTTCATCATGAGCTACAGTGTAAAGAATGCTGAAGGGAGGAACTGTTTGAACAACTAAAAGTAGTGGAATACCTACAAAAGAAGTGAATAAAACACATTTGAGCGTATTAACCCAGGAAAACTGTGCAGGCTTGAGTAAGTTGTATAGCACTACTCCCTAGATAGAACAATAGTAAATCCCTAATATCCAAGATATTTGCTCAAGACCCCCCGTAAGAGCAATAAATCTCACAACCAGAGGGAATAGACCAAAATATAGTAGGAGTCTAACAGTATTACTATTATACAACTCGGAACTAAGAGCATCTTTATATGGGACAACAGAGGAGAACTTGAATTTCCGTAAATTTGCTAAAAATACTGAGCTTTGTGATTGTTGTTTTACTGTTGACACTTGCGTAATATTACTTTGATGACTAAATTCAAATTCTTCACACCAATCAGGAAATTCCTCTCCTATCTTTCGTCCGTAAACTTTGACATTCTTGATAAATTCAAGTTTCAATCCAAGTAATTCTCGGTACATCTTTGGTACTGAAATTGTTTTATCTGGAACCTGTTTTGACTCTAGGATAATCTGCAAGCAATTATTTTTCAGGCTGACTTTTATATTAATATTGTCCTGCTGTATCGATTGGTTTAAAATAGTTGTAATTGCGACTATATTACCTTGACTAGCAAGAAGTTTGAGGTTCAGCTGCTTTTTCGGATTTTCTGGATGAGAAATATCTGACGTTTCTGGCTTATTGACGTCTAAATTAAACTGTTGTGTTCCTCCTAATTTAAACTCTTCAATCCAATTTGGATAAACCTCACTTATCCGTTGTCCGTACAATTTGACCTTCTTAATCTGCTTAGCTCCTAAGTTGTTCATTTCCTGAAGGAGAAAAGTAACCAAAGGTTGTCGATCTAGAACTTGACTGGATTTTAGCCATACATGCAAGCAATCATCCTGAAGCATAGCTTCTACTGTGACACCTTTTGGTTGTAAAGAAAGGTTCAATAAAGATGCAATAGCTTCTACATTTCCCTGTTTAGCTAGTTCCAAAATGTTTTCTGGCGTCATAAGTAGTTAAACATAAGAG
>JAQYWP010000877.1 GCA_029379285.1 Rhizonema sp. PD38 | reverse complement strand
TACATTTTGGCAGTTTTTGACCCCTCTTTTTTCAATCTTGGTGAGAAATCCGGGTTATGACTGCGATCGCTATTAACTTTAATAATATCGTCAAACTTAGCGACAACCAATTTTATCAACTGTGTCGGGATAATCCCAATGTCAAATTTGAACGTAATGCTTTTGGAACACTTATTGTCATGCCACCAACCGGAGGAGAAACAGGAAGATGTAATGCCAAACTAACTGCACGATTTGTGGTGTGGAACGAACGAACCGAACTTGGTGAAGTCTTTGATTCCTCAACCTGCTTTAAACTTCCTAATGGTTCTGATCGCTCCCCCGATGTATCCTGGATAAAACTAGAGCGATGGAACGCCCTAAAACCAGAACAACGTGAAAAGTTTCCGACTATCGCTCCAGATTTTGTCTTAGAGTTAATGTCCCCGAACGACAGTTTGAGCGAAACTCAAGCCAAAATGCTTGAATATGTGAATGCAGGTGTAAAATTGGGTTGGCTAATTGATAGAAAAACTCGCTGCGTTGAAATTTACCGACAAGGGCAACCAAAAGAAATATTAGAGTCCCCTACAAGCTTATCTGGGGAAGATATATTACCTGGTTTTGTTTTAGATGTACTCCTTATGTGGAGTTAAAAGATTATTAATTCTGCATATGATGAGCAATCTTCCTCTCAAACTGCCACAATAGTCAGAAATGGGGCTTTTGATCGATTAAGCTAAAATAAACTTAACGCTTTCTGGTTGTCCTCGTGTCTGAATCTCTCCCACTGCGCGAAAAGTATCTTGCTTTCATCGACGAAATTGTCCAAAACACCCTGAAGGGTAAAGTTAGCTCTCAAGAGCAAGTGTATCAAATGTTACTAAAAAGTGTAACAACCGATACAGGAGAGGTTTTTGAGATGGCTTTGAGCGATCGCACTCACTCTACCCAGCAACAAGTCAATACCGAAAAAGATGAACTCAAGCAAGCGAAAGCAACCCGCAGTTTGAGGGCATTAAAAACGATTCAAAGTCAGTGGCAACGTACTCAAGAGCAAAATAAAGCTAATTATGCACTTGGGGACGCAATGAAAGAGATTACGACAGCAGCATCGGGTGAACGTCTGGCGGCATTCATACGTGTCAGCGATCCGAACCGCAAGAATCCGTTGAATTTTCAACAGTTTCAGCAGTTGTCAAAATCTTTACAGCAATTTGCCCAAGCAGATTCTGATTTTGAGCAAATATCACAAGGCATTACTCGCGGTTTGACGTCTTGGCAGCGCATTCAAGATCACTTAGTGAGTTGGATGTACGAGCAAAATCGGGAAGCGCTGGGGTTTGGTGGTGTACCAGGAGAAAAAGGCCCTTGGGCAACTTGGGCAAAA
Source organism: Rhizonema sp. PD38 (assembly GCA_029379285.1). GTDB lineage: Bacteria > Cyanobacteriota > Cyanobacteriia > Cyanobacteriales > Nostocaceae > Rhizonema. Next base: position 2,745 of record JAQYWP010000877.1, on the reverse strand, counting down.
CAAGTTAATAGTGAGTTACCATCTGCACTGTTCCGTACCTTAGCTCTTGAGCAATCTGCTTTTGATTTTGTCCGCCAACGCAGTATCAGCTTAAGTGATTGGGTGGAAATAGAACTAATCTTACAGTACTTGCAACGCGGTTTGGTCAATTGGTACGACCAACAGCCTTACAACGTCAAAGCAGGCTCGAACTTGTCGATTTCAACTTTTTTAACCTTTGCAGTGATTTGGAGCCAGTTGGTAAGTGGTTTGGGTGAAGAGACAGCTTATGGTAAAGCCTCTTCCCAGGTCATGTTGCAAATATTACGCAACTTTTCTCAAAGAGAGTATTTCCCCTTATACGGGGGGATTTTCGCTTCTTTTTCCGGCAGCTATTTGCGCGATGCACTAAACTATCTAGATGAACCGTTGCTCAGGGTGGAAAAAACTCAAGAAAAAGCACGAATTTTGACACTTTTAGGTTACTCTCAACGCGCTTTGGGGCAATACAATCGCTCAATTGAGTTTCATGAGCAAGCGTTGGATATCGCTCGGAATGCAGGCGATCGCGCTTGTGAAATTGCCAACCTGAACCACCTCAGTCGTACCTATGTAGAAAGAGAAAATTATGCAGAGGCAATTAATTACAGCCAACGCGCATTAATACTGAGTCGGCAAGCAGGCGATCGCACCGGAGAAGCCAATGCACTGGCAAATTTAGGCTACAGCGAAGTCATGCAAGCGCAGCAGCTTGAACAAGTTGAACCAGAAGCCTATGAAATGCCAATTAACTATTTGCAACAAGGTTTAACATTATCAGAAAGATTGGGGGATATTCAAAGTAAAGCCTTGTGTGTCAGCAGTTTGGGCATTGCTTACCAAGTTATTGGAGAAATGCAAACTGCGATCACCTATTTAGAAGACAGCTTTAAAACAGCGCAAATTTCTGGGGACTTGTATCTTCAAGGTTTAAACTTAGCTAATTTAGCTGAAGCTTACTATCAGTTACAAAATCAGGAACAAGCCATTTACACAGGTTGTTTGGGGATGTATTTATTGAACCAAATTGCCTCCGATAAGTGGCGTAAACCAGCAGGTTTTCTCACGATTGTGTACGGACAAATCGGCGGAGAAACTTTCCAAAAAATCTTGCAGCAACATCGCGGCAGAATCGTCTCTGTGATTGGCGTCGATGGATATGACTACATTCCGCAATTATTGGAACAGTATCAGCAAAGTTTGTAGTTCTTTTGTCAGCATTCAGCTGTCAGCAGTGGTGTAATACCAAATCTAGGTGAAGTTGCATAGAATAATTCCTTGTCTAGTAGGAGTTTTAAGTGTCCTATTCTGTGCATATTAAAATAGTTGAAATAGTCAGCATTGGTTTGCATGACTCTGCTTATGACAGAGCGGATCAAAGAATAAAGAGGAAGTAAAGAAAACACTAGAAAAGTCTATGTTGGCGGGACTGTATTCATCTAGAAAATCATGTTCCAGCATCGCAGTTTGGGAGCAAAAAGAGATCATTGAGGCTGGTGATCGTACTGGGCGCAACTGGTAACCCACTCACGCGCACCCGCGCAATGTCAAACAACAAATTATGAAAGATTGAAGATTTAGGATTGGCGTAGACGCTCTTAGCGGTGAGGCAGCGCTGCAGGAGGGTTTCCCTCCGTAGGCGACTGCGTTAGCGAGCTTGCGAGCGTCACCCGAAGGGCAAGCCTGTGGCATCGCCAATTAAAAAGCGCATCGCCGCAATGGGGTGTACAAGTAAATTGTTAGGCAAATTTTTAAAATCAATGAAATCACATGGAGGTGAGTTGATGGCAAAAACCGGAATTATAGCAAGCGATCGCATCCCAATTCATGACATCCTCTAACAAGGTTTGATATCCTAGTGCATTAGGGTGAAGACCATCATTGCTAATGCGTTCAAGTCGCCAAGATTCACTGCACTCCATCCATTTTTGAAAAACATCTAGATAGGGAATTCCGTGTCTTTGGCAGGCAAGTCTAGTGACTTCTTTGTAACGGTACTGGTCAGTATGATTATAGTATAAGCAATCTAAAAACGGCATTTTAGCTTCATCAACTGGTACCATTCCCACAAATACTACTGGACAAAGTTGCTGTGCTTGTGCTATTAAAGCAGCAATTTGCGATTCAAAAACTTTTAAATCTGTATAATTTCTGCCATTGAGACGACCTACCCTTGCTGAATCGTTCACGCCAACAGACAGAATAATTAAGTCGGGAACGCGATTTCGCAGTTCGCCGCGATGACGAAATTCAACTTCCAGTCTTTGCGCCACTTGCTGGATGCGATCGCCCCGTACTCCCAAATTATAAAGTACATGACCTGCACTATCCGGTAACATCCACCACCGCCGCAGTCGTTCAACCCAACCACCTCCATCTGGATCGCCAAATCCATAAATTAAACTATCTCCCAATGCGATAATTTTTAACGGTTGACAACGATTGGGTACATGAGATAGCTGTGTTGATGAAGGTGCCACTGATGTCTGCATCTTTAGAGTTTGGATTTATTTAGATCTTTCAAAGATTCTACACATTTCTATACCATTAATTAGTATTGTCTTAACTTTTTCTTTGGTCTTCCTGCTTGAGAAGCCGTAATAAAAGATACAAGTCAAACATAGAGCAAGATCGATGTGGAAGGTGATAGTTCAGCGTCGCACTCACAAACGCTTAGTACAGAATTTCACAAGTTCGTAGCGTTATTGTGTCCTTAAAAGCCTCGCC
>JAQYWP010000876.1 GCA_029379285.1 Rhizonema sp. PD38 | reverse complement strand
GCACAACTATCGACTAACTAATCGCCCAAAGTATTCCTGCCATAGAAAAACTGTGTGTCGGTACCACAGTCAACTCGAGAGTCATGATCATAAATGCGTATCTACAAGTTCGCTCTCTTGTGCCAAAGTACCAAAAATATCTTTACCAAACTTACGACTCAAGGTGCAGGAGCGCGATCGCTTTTATAAATTAAAATAAATTATTTACTTTATCCAAATAAAATTTGGCAAAAAGTATCGTATGCTACTTTTTTTTCTCAACACACAAGACTATTCTAAAGATGTTGAGCAGTTATTTGCTTGACTTTATTACAGGTAAAGTTGAGGAAAAAAGTGTTCAAAAAGTCAAGGTCAAGAGTATCCAAGCTTTTGAAGGTCTTACTCACAAGGTAATAGTCTTCAATGAAAATAGATATACTCATAGGAGTATGTTGTGGAAGCTGGTTTTTAGTTTTTCCACAATACAGCCATCCTCATGAAGTTCCTTGCTAATTTAGTTTCCGGTGCATACATAGGAATGCGTGAGGACACGACCTTGAATGCCTATGCTGGAGATAGCTTTGTTATTCATGGTAATGTTCAGCATCAGGTTTGGGCTTTGGAGAAATCCATAAGATTTCTCCAAAAATTAATTATGCGTTCGTTAAAACCCCTGGTAGGGGCGAACGGCCATTCGCCCTTACATTATTTCTCTTGATGTATAGTATACGCTAACGACTCTATTCTTCTGGCTATATTCAAGGCGATTCAGGAAAACTCTATGATGCCCGAGGTAATCAGTTATCAACGTGGGTTTATGACTCTGAAGATGAGAAGGAGTCATTCGTCAGAAGTCATTCGTCAGAATAACCCCATGAATAAATTCAGGGGTTTCAGTAAAGTTGCTTCGCAATTCTATTTCTCCACGAATAAATACGTTCAGCTTTAGACCATTATTCATCCACTCCTACGCACAGAATTATTCTGAATTCTGGCTCCTGACTCCTGTATTCTTCTTTTGTAATGTCATAAGTCAAGCTAGAGAAACGATGAATAAGCTGACTCTCGAAGAAGCCCAAAAATTCTACATTGACGCACTTCAGCAAGCAGTACAACATGACTCCGAAGGCAGAGAGTTTGTGAAGACTTTCGGAGAGATCACTATTTACCTAAACTGATTGCTCTAGCGATAATTATTGTTTTTACGTACTGTTTGGTTAAATTTATTCGACCCATTTTTAGAGAGTTAGGAAGCGGAATTTTATCTGTACCTGGATTTTACCCAGAATGGGCAGAACCAACTTTTAAACTAGTGTTATTTCTTATAATCGCTTTAGCAGTGATCGTGGCATTTCCTTTTTTACCAGGATTTGGTTCACCAGCATTCCAGGGAATTTCAGTTTTCTTAGGTGTTCTCTTATCGCTCGGTTCATCGGCGGCTGTCGCTAACATTGTTGCAGGAGTCATTCTAATTTATACTCACGCTTTTAGAGTTGGCGATCGCATCTCTCCTCTCAAGTATCCGTTGAATCCACCAAATGAAAAAAACTCTTTGGAAACTCAGCAATAATGCTCAATTAGGTCAATGCCAATATTTGTAAATATAACCATCAAACCTGGAAATATTTTTTCCTCAGCTTACCGAAAATCCTTTGTGTAAGCAATTGTAGCATCCTTCTACTCGTCAAACTCTGAATATTTGACGGGTAATGCGTTTTGTGGTCAAAAAAATTGTTTAACTCATCTAGAATCACCTGAAAACGCTTAGTAATATTAGCAGAGCGATAATCTGCAAAAAACTGCTCGGATAAAGTAGAAGGTGAGCAACACTCCAGTACCTTTAAGATACGTTGGATATCATACTCTTTTGAATAGCCAGCAATTTTATAGCAATTAAATCCGGGATCTAAGTAATCCGATAGTCCACCGTTGATACTAGAGAAAACCTGACAACCACAAGCTAAAGCTTCCATTGGTTGCAAACCAAAACCCTCACTGACATTCTGTTGTGCCCAGTACTCAGCAGAGTCATAAAGGTATATCTTAGTCCGATTATAAAGCTTAGCCAAATCATCTACATAGGAACTAACAACCATGACGTTACAATGCTTCTGTAAAGCAGGAATTAATTCCTTAATTAAATACTCCGAAGATTTTCGCGTTTGAACTAAAACGTCAATATCCTTCTCAATCCCTAAATTTTGAAATTCATCACTAATTTGATTGGGCAAATAATAAATCAGAGAAGTTGGTGACTTTTGTCCCCAATACCCCATCGTATTTCGACTAACAGTAATGATAGGAATATTCGCTCTCAAGTTAAACCGATAACCAGCAGTATGAGCATGGTAAACAACATTATATTGCTTTAATTTAGCCGCCAGTTGAGCTACATGAAATCCCCAGCTAATAATAAAAATAACATCATCTAATTTCTTCTCTTTGAGCAAATCATCGATAAATAGCTTCCCCTCCTCTCGTTGACGGTAAGTGACTACATCAGCACTACAAATCTGCCGTACCAGATTAAATATTTTTAACTCTGCCCACAAACCACCACAGGCAAATTTGCCATCTGTCCCAGGAAGTAAAAAGTAAAGTTTTCGCATTATACTTTGTTGGTTATTAGTTGTTAATTTTTGGCGATTAGAGATTGGTATTATTCTTTCTTCCTCTTACCCATTACTAACCATCAACACGAATCCTACTCTTGCCAGCAGACTTTAACAAAATAGGCTTCGCGACCCCAAACATCGCGTGTAACAGTAATATTTTGAATTGATAGGTTATATGGAATCGCAGTCGTGAGGTATCTCTGTGCCAAAGTACCTATATCAGGTGCCAGTTCAGCCGCAGTTGCCACTGCCAACCCCAAACCTATAAGTTTTTCCATTAATCCTCGCTTAAGGAGTAGATAAGAACTTACAGCTAGTCCCGCAGTCAGGAGTACTGCTACTGATGCATTAGTGCCACAACGGGGATGCAAAGCCAAATCCCATTCACCTGAGGTGAGGCGATGTTGGGCTAGTGTGACTGCACGTCGCAAATCACTTATTTTTACATCACCATGTAAATAAAATCCACAATCTGTAGATAAACCGCTTAATAATTCGTTATCAACGTGAATATTGGTTGAGGTTCTTGTACAAGCATGGGATCTTTCGGATTCACTGAGAACCCAAACTGTAGCATGTTCTAGGGCATGAACCTGCCGCAGCATAAGAATTTCTTTCAATCCAGGGATAAACGAGAGCTGCCTGAGTAGATTGGTATCGTTAAAATCAAGACTAAAAAAGTCAGAACTAGACGAGTCACCTTTGGCAGAAGCAGAGGTATTCATAGTCACACTGCGCCCCCAGTCAATAAAGCAATATAGATTTCTTTCAAATGTAGCGCTTGCTCCTAAAAACTATTGCTAACTTTTGTGGATTGTGAGATTTATTTCAGTCGATATAAGGGAAAATCTTTATATGGTCTAAGTCCTTCTGCTATTTCTCCACCCCAGCCAACCTCCCCTTTAGAAGGGAGGCTCAGCCGATTCCACTCACTTCGGTGAGGTGGATTGGGAGGATGTTACCGCTTTATTTGTCTCAACCTGCAAATGAGACAAATAAATATTGTGTTGGGGGAAAAGACTTCTTCTACTTGAACCGAGTCGTCCAATACTGTGCTTTTCAATTTTGAGAAGTTCAAAGTCAAAATCAGGCGTGAGGAGAAGAAAAATCAGTAACCCATCAAAAATAGCAGTAAGCTAAGAAACTGTTGAATCATTCTGGTTGGGTAAAGCACAACAATTTACATCGTTCAAGCAGACTTTGCCCCACTGCAAAGCCCAACGGACAAGAGCCACCCGGTTATCAGTTACAGTCTTGGTAAGAATGTTGCTGATGTGGTTATCAACTGTACGCTTGCTAATCTCCAGTTTAGCTGCAATTTCTTGGTTAGTTAAGCCAGCGGCTACTAAGTCGATAATTTGCAGTTCTCTGTCTGACAGACTAACGGGGGTCGGAGACGCGCCACCAGCCATGAGTTTTTTTATCCTCCGTTGGTATATGTACTTAATTGCTCCTTTTTATTCTAGAAGATTCTTTCGTGGGTAGATGTTTCAAGTGTTCGCAGTAATACCGATTATCTATATTTTC
>JAQYWP010000875.1 GCA_029379285.1 Rhizonema sp. PD38 | reverse complement strand
GTTAGAATTGTTACCCCACGCTCATTGAAAGCTTCTGTTCAGCCTGCTGTTGTACATGCTCCATCCACAACTTTAGAGCATCGACTTCGGTGTATCCCTCTTGAATGATTGCCGGGATATGCTTGCGAAAACTATTGAAAGCATGATTGTGTTGCATACCTTGCTTTACAGCCCACTGTACTGCCATCGACTCAATCAGCTCATCAACTTGGTTTAAATCCAACTCAGCTGGAGAGTTAACCAGCATCTCAGTCTTGAGCAATTCCAAAACTGCCTTTCCATCAATCCCAAGCAGCGTGCGAACACCACGTACACGCTCGTTGTGAGGGTGGCTACTATTAGTGGATTGCGGTATCTTCTGTTGAAAAGGTTCTTCAACTGCTGCTTTTACAGAAACCGACTGAACTAAATTGCCTTCAGAATCAGTCGCTTCATCCAGTTCATCTGGAGTATAAACCACAGTGCCAGTAAAAATATCAGGACAATACCACCTCACCCCGTTACTCATGGCACGGGCAAACATCATGTTTCTCGGAAACTTCTTCCAAGTATGAGCATTCTTGCCGTCTAACGCACCTGCAGCTATTGTGTCCTGTTTTGTAAAGCTGCTTTCTCCAATCATCTCACCATTTTCGTAAAAAGCGATAACGCAGCCGTTGTTGTCGTGTTGTGTCACACGGTAGTTGTACTTACCACTGCGTTTAACCGCAGCAGCCATCAAATGCGCTCCCAGAGTTGGCTTACCGTTGATGATGTGAATGCCACACATACTGGCTATCGTGGGAAAGCCCAGTTCTAAACCCGCTAGTACCTTCACTCCACATTGGGCAGCTTCTTTACTGTCAGAAAAATATCCGCTTTTAGCAAGCATGGCTGAAAGGCGAGAGAGGTCATCAATGGTGCGGATTGCAAAATGACCTAAAACCTTTTGTGGTGTAATATCGCTCATATGATAGTTACGTGTTGAATGAAGAATCAAAAATTGGGGACTATTAACGAGTCCCCAAGAGTTTTTATGCAGCTATAAAGCAGTCAAGTTGTGGCTTGTACTGTTTCAGCATCTCCCATTCAACACTCGTCAGTTGGTCAAAAGGCTTGTCGAGCAATTCTTCAGGTGATAGGGTTTTTAACTTAGGCAACGTCCCTCGTTTGTAGTGCCATTGAATATAGTGAGCGCATTTTGCCCAAGTTTCGGCGCGGTGTACCTCTACACCCACCATGACAATCCAAGGCTGAGTGACAAAATCCCCACAGTCATGAGTGATGGTGGCGATGGTTTTACCTGCAGCAAGTGCTTCATAGTTGTAGAAGCCGTCAAGGTCGATGAATTGAACTTCTGGTTCAGGGGCTATCTCTTGGGCTTGAGCTTCGATGTATGCAGCCAGTTCTGCTTGTGCGATAAAAAGTTCGTCGATAGCAATGCGTGAAGTTGTATCTGACTTTGTGTTGAAGTCAGCTGCTGTTTCGATGAAATATGTCATGATTGAATTACCAGATAAATATTTGGTGTTCACAAAGGCGATCGCGACATCTTGGCGGGTGTGAGCGATCGCTTTCGTTTTGTCTCTCTCATTATAATGCTTTTTATGGCATTTATCAATAGTTAAAAAGCATAAATTATGTTTTTCTTGGCTTGCTATATTTCTTTATAAGGTATAGAGTATTAAAGAAACGAGGATAATGTTATGTCTAGGGTTAGCAAATTGCCTTATGCCTTTGTAGACTTATATAAAAGTCGCAAGGGTATGAGTATGGATATGTCTATGATTAGAGAGCGGATGGAGGAACTAGGCATAGACCTGGCAACTTTAAACCGCCGCTTTTGTGAAATTCGGCGAAAAAAGGGTGATACAACTGCAACCCCTGTAAACCGTAGGAATATGCTTGCTAAAGCAACATCTGATGAAGGAAACCCAACGTTAGAAACTTTTATGGATATCGTTTCTGCCTTAGACGGTAAGGTTTTAATAGAATGGAAAAGTACCAAGGTAAAAGAATTTGGAAATGATAATGCAGCATAACTGTATGACTAAGTTCTTGGTTGAAGCAACATATCGGCAAAACAGTCGCAGAAAAATACTCATTACATATACAACTGTTTAAATATCTGTGTAGGAGGATACAGTTCAATAGCTATGTGATTGAGTGATCGCTAAAATCAAACAAAAGTTCTGAAAATAGCCTTCAGTGTTTGACGAGTAGGTGCATCACGGCTGTAATGCAACATCGGAACGTGATTGATGGTGCTTGACAACCGTGATGTTGTCGCTCTTACTCTGCATCACAAAATATGAGAAAAAGCCAGATAATTTTTGTGTTAATAGCTGCCTTGTGTGCCAATAACATCAAGCCAGAGCCAGTTTTAGCAGATTCTATAACTTCCCCTGCGTGTAAGGATGTGCCCTCATGTATAGTAGCTGGTACAGTGGTGATAGGAGGTGTTGTTTACTATGTCATCAAAAATACAGTGACAGGAGTAATACATAGGGTGCCAGTTGGGTCAGTGCAAAGAATGCATATAAATAACGAGGGTAGAGAACAACCTCCAAGGTCAGTTGTGGAAATGCCAGGAGCAGTGGTCAGTGAAGAACAGTGTAGGGACTTTGCTAGAAAACAACAAGAAAAGTATGGAGGCATATGGGAGCCTGTTATTACACATATAGCCGGAAGTTCTCCTGGCACAGAAGATATTCCCAGCTTTACCACTATATAAATGTTCAGCAAAAAGAGTAGGATGAAATGCCGATACCACAAATAGCACAAGATGACTTCATTTCCAATGAACCCTTGGTTTATCTAAAATACTACCTGTGGGGGACTGGCTATAACCCTGATATGTCACACATTGGAGGTAATGAAACTATAGAGTGGGTTCTCAACCATTATTACTCTCGTCAAAAAATAATTAAGGAAGAACCAACAAGAATAGTATCGAGAATTTTTCAAACACACTACTTTGTTTATGAGGTTAATCGAGAAACTAGAAACAAAGAGAATGATTTGGAATTTGTGGAACTTGAATGTACGCACTATAGGAAATTCAAAGAGATATGGCGTTGTTTCTTTAGACCACAACAGAAAGATGTACTCGATTTAAACCCACGAGTAGATGAGGTAGTTAATCCTCTTGGCAATTTTTTCACCTTCCCTTATAAAGACCTAGAAGGATTGATCGCAAATAACATTATTCAAGGCTGGACTAAAGATGAGGTGATTGCTTCCATTCATAACCTGCTAAACCTCAACATAGAAGAACTCACCAGCTTTGAAAGAGAAAAAGTCAAGCATCTTAGGGAACTGGTTAATCAAAATCCAGAAATCATAAATCAGTCAGAAGCTGCTTAAGGCTGGAAGTTTTTGTATCGACGATGAACATGCGATCACCATAAACGATTTGCTCACATAAATTTATCCCGCGAGTGACAAACTTACCCCCACTGCTAGTTTCTCAGGCTTCCCAGTAGGGGTTATTTACACAAGAATTTTGTTATGACCATAATCATACCAGATTCCTCTGCACATAGCACGGGAACAGATACCCTATGGGAAAAACCCACATTTGAACTTGATATTAGTGCCCAGCATGTAAGCTTAGAATGGATTCAAAGCCTACCATCAGAACTAAAAGATACAGCGTTGTACAGGCTTTGTCGGGCAGTTGAATCCAAACCAACACTGGTTGAATCATTTACTTTAACCCAAGTGATTTACCGCACGATTTCTGGGGGAACCTTTACTGAGTCAGCTGACAATGTAGCGGCGAGAACCGGGTGTGACAGAAAAACAATACTCAAGGGATTGTCCATTGCCAAGGAACAGAATATCATAGAGGAGAACAAGCGACCAGGCACCAGTAGCGAGTATTGGTTCAAGCCACTCCTCGACTGGCTTCCAGAGCCAGTAGTCCGTATTAAGGACATCCGTACAAAGAAAGTAATTGAGTTTCCAAAAATACAAGGCACTGAGGAAGTTGGAGTTGAACAGCAAATAACCAGCAATGATGAGGTAGTCCGTAATAAGGACGACCACAATACGGACCCAAACAATGTTGTTGTTAATAAATTAATTAAAGAACAACAACAACTTGTTAGTGACCCTATCACGGACACACCCACGATTTGGCG
>JAQYWP010000107.1 GCA_029379285.1 Rhizonema sp. PD38 | reverse complement strand
ATTAGAAATATCTATTGATTCAGTGGATGCATCCGAAGAAAATATTGTAACAATGACAAGTGAATTAAAGCTAGTCGGCTCTACGAATATTCTTGATGTACATGATGAAATTCTACAAACAATATCTACTATTGTAGAAGTCTCTAAAAATACTGATATTGAGATTCAAGCACAAGATCGTATTACAACTTTATCAGAACTGTCAGACCAACTAAACTATTATGCTGACAACACACCTGCGAACACGAGCAGTATTGATTCTTATGAACCCGAGGTAGGAATAGCAGAATTAAATTCCCTCGCCGATTTATTTGAAGGAGAGACTTCTGAATTAGATGGAACTTGGGAACAGGTAGAAATTTTAGATATTTCCTCAATAGAGAAAATAAGAATTGATTTTAAAAGCGGCAAGGATGAGGATGCAGATAGCGAATTTAAGTTTTTATTTGAAGACAAACAAAATCAAATAACTGCAAAACAAGAGGCAACTATAATGCAGTTATTTGGTGAGGAATTATTGGAAGAAGAGCAAGAAACACAAAATCGTGAAAATAGTCTAAGCATCTTTGAGCATAAAAAATTCACTCAATTACAACCAGAGACAAATGCTAATACAGAACTGTCTATAAGATTTGAAAGTAGTTTTGATGACTTATTTCAAGAAACTACTAATGTCGATATAACTAAGGAAAATGCTCTTAGCGCTCACACTGAATTGGAGTTTCCTATTCCTCACTTAGACGAAATCTTTTTACAAGATTTGTTTAAGGACGAGATTTTGTCTTTGCAAGATTTGTTACCGGAAACAGCAGAACTTAGCCCGAACTCTCATAGTGATTCAAGTGATGACATATTAGAAGCACAATCTCAGGTTGGAGCATTATTAGATTTGTTGGCCCAAACAGAAGAAGAACTCAGCCCTATCTCTGTTAATGACTCAAGTGATGATTTATTGGAAGCACAATCTCCAACTGCAACATCTCGGCAAGAAGACGATTTGAGTAGCTTCTGGGAGCAGAGAACTGAAGAAGGCGAATTTAATCCTAGAGTTGAGCAAGACGCAGCGAAGGCGTTAGAGGAGATTTTATTTGCTGCCGCAGCTTCTGATGATATTTTTAGCAATGATAGAGAGCCAATCCTCTCGAATGCCAGTTTGAATTTGGAAAATTTGGATCTCGATTTTCAGTTGGAAGAGCAGTTCGATATGCTATTTCCATTGGAGACGGAAGATGAATTATTTAGGGAATTAGCACCAAGTAATTCAACAAGTTCAACTGTTGATAATGAGATCAACTCACAACAAGGATGGCTTCTCAACTCTGGAAACCCTTCCACAACGCAAGCTCCAGAAGTTCTAGATTTTACACCAGAATTTACGAATTTGCTTGGTGATAATTCAATAGATAGCTCACCACTACCATCTCTGGAGGTGCAAGATAGTCATAAAGGCGATTCTAAATTGAGCGAGTCTATAGAAGATACTGATATATGGAGCGAAAACCCGTTTTGGTTTCATACTCTTGAGGTGGAGAGTGATGAGACTTTGCCAGTTCTGTTGGAGGATTTGCCAACAACTAGATTGAATGATATTGAGCTTGATAGTATTGACAATCCTTTCACGGTACAGAGTTTAGTTGAGAATTCATTGCCCATACTAGACGATATATTGGCAGAAGAAATGACTCTGCCAGATGAAGAGAAGCAAGAATCAACAGTAGTAAACAGTGTTCAAGCTATTAAGGAAAGTACAGTCTTAGAGGATTCCATTAAGGATTTTCAGGAGCTTTTAGATACTCAACCAGAACTAGAAAGTTTAGAGGTGGCAATCTCCCCTGTAGAAGCGCAGATAATAGAAAATGAAATGGCTGTCTTATCATATATTAGAGAGCAAGCTGCTGAGACAGAACAGGAAGAATTGATAGATGGTGCTTCTTTGGCAGATGACTTTGCTGAGTTGGATGAGTTGCTAAAACAGGAAGCAGCATTAAGTGCGATGCCAGAACAAGAAATTGCTGCCACAGAAGAACTACTCCTGGGAATGTCACAAGTTCCACTAAATGCTGCTTCATTGGATAGTCAAAATCATTTCCAGGAATTGGAGCAAATGGTGAAAGGAGATCTGGCGCGTCCCCCTGTGACTCGCACTCTAAGATTTGAACAGCTCATGAAGGTTCCAGTTAAGCACTTGGACGACCTCAGTAATTTAGTTGGGGAATTGGTAGTCAATCGCAACACTTTAGAACAGGATCAAGAGCGTCTGCGACAGTCTTTAGATAATTTACTCAATCAAGTACAGCAACTGTCAGACGTAGGATCGAGGATGCAGGAATTGTACGAGCGATCGCTACTGGAAGCATCTCTGTTAGCTAGTCGCAAAAATACTGGATTTGGTTCTAACTCAGATAAGGATAGGGGTTTTAGCGAGCTGGAAATGGATCGGTTTACTCCCTTTCATTCCTTGTCCCAGCAAATGATCGAAATGATCGTGCGGGTGAGGGAGTCAGCAAGTGACATTGACTTTGTGACTGAAGAAACCGAACGAGTGGCGCGGCAGTTCCGACAGGTGACGACTCAATTACAAGAAGGAATCACCCGAAGTCGTATGGAGCCTTTTACTGAAATTATCACTCCTCTCGAGCGAGGCGTGCGTGAGGGTGCGATTAGGTGTGGCAAACAAGCGAAGCTGGTGATTGAGGGTCAAGATAGTTTGATTGACAAAATGATTTTGGAGCATCTCAAAAATCCACTGATGCATTTGCTGAATAATGCGATCGCTCACGGTATTGAAACGCCAGAAGAAAGGCTAGCTTTTAGTAAACCAGTGATGGGAGTCATTACCGTCCGCGCCTTCCATCAAGGCAACCAAACAATCATCTCGGTTGGCGATGATGGTGCAGGTATTGATCTTGAAGGAGTCAAGGCAAAGGCAATTAACAGAGGGATGATGACATCACAACAAGCCAAAATGATGTCCGCCATTGAAGTCTACAACTTGCTGTTCCAAGCTGGTTTCAGCACCAAAGATCAAGCAGATGATTTAGCCGGTCGCGGTGTAGGTTTGGATGTCGTTCGTACCAGGATCAGTGAAATCCGGGGAACAATTACCATTGATTCTACTGTAGGTAAGGGAACGACTTTCACTATTCGTCTGCCCTTAACTTTGAGTATTTGCAAAGCTCTGTGTTGCGTCTCCGATAAAGCAAGGATAGCCTTCCCGATGGATGGTGTGGAAGATACTCTGGACATCCATGTGAAAAATGTCCAGCAGATTGCAGATGGGCGGAAATTGATTCCGTGGCGTGATACTTTACTGCCATTCCAACCGCTTAAAGAACTGTTAACTTTGAATCGGCAACTAAGTCGCGGGAGTGTTTATGGTGGGAACCGTGACGATGACATGATTTCTGTTGTTGTCGTGCGCTCAGCAAATACATTGATTGCGCTACAGGTGGATCAGGTACTTCACGAACAAGAGATTGCGATTAAGCAATTTGAAGGACCAGCACCCAAACCAATCGGTGTCGCTGGTGCTACTGTCTTGGGTGATGGTCGTATTATGCCGATTGCTGACGTGCTGGAAATCCTTGACATTTTCCAAGGAAGAATCTCCAAACAACCTGGTGTTAATCTTTGGGATGGTAAAGTGACTTCGATTACGCCAGACATTCCCCCGGTCAAGATTGAGCCAACAGTGCTGATTATTGATGACTCTATTACCGTCAGGGAATTGCTCTCTCTCACATTTAATAAAGCAGGTTATCGCGTTGAACAAGCACGTGATGGTCAAGAAGCTTGGGACAAACTCCGGAGCGGACTCCCATGCGATATTGTCTTTTGCGATATCGAGATGCCTCGCTGCGATGGTCTAGAGTTGCTCTCTCGCATCAGAAAAGACCCCAACCTCAATCATCTGCCGATCGCCATGTTGACATCCCGAGGTGCTGATAAGCATAGACAAATGGCAATTCAACTAGGCGCAAGCGGATACTTCACCAAACCATATCTTGAGGAAGCTCTTTTAGAAGCAGCAGGGCGAATGGTCAAAGGTGAGAAACTCCTTGTTCCACTTCCTGAGAGTGATTAATACTTCGATGAATCTAAAATCCGTAGCGTGTTTTTGAGCAGAACAGTATTACGCGATCGCAAAATCTGTATTCTTTCTCAATTCAGGGGAGCGAAATCCTAAGACAATCCGATCCTTTGGTACACCCACCTTGACTAGTTCACTAGCAACTCCTTCTTCAGTACCATCTCGCTGAATCCAGATTTTGCCATTAATAATGTCAACGTGAATCAAGCATCCATGCACTCTTCGTTTATTTTCTCTACCCAAAATCATTACTAAATAGCGGTCTGATTCTAGGTAAAAAACGGTTTCAAACTGAATGTCCTTATAAAACTTGAAGAAGCTATACCGCTCGATTAACTCATATGCAATGGAACTCGCGCAGATTTTTCTTGACCTTATTGATAACAATCATTATTTGTAAGTGGTTTCCCAGTCCTGCTATCGGAGAGAGTTCCATTGCTCGATCTTCTGAGTACCATGTACAGAGACGATTATTACCTCATACTATGTCTGAGCAAAAACACTTAACTTACCCATCTAGTCCTAAAAGCGACCAAGTTGATAACTACCACGGTACTCAAGTTGCAGATCCTTACCGTCTCTTGGAAAATCCGGACTCCCAAGAAACTCAAGCTTGGGTTGAAGCGCAAAATAAAGTGACCTTTGGCTATCTTAATGAAATTCCTGCCAGAGAAAAAATTAAGCAGCGTCTCACTAAACTTTGGGATTATGAAAAGTATAGTATCCCGTTTAAAGAGGGCGATCGCTACTTCTTCTTCAAGAACGATGGATTGCAAAACCAGTCTGTCTTATACACTTTAACTTCTCTCAACGGTGAGCCAAAAGTTTTACTCGATCCTAATAAACTTTCAGCAGATGGTACCGTTGCTCTGTCTGGTATAGCAATTAGTGAAGATAGTAAGCACTTAGCATATGGTTTATCCACTTCTGGTTCTGACTGGCAGGAATGGAAAGTGCGGGATATAGCTACAGCCAAAGACTTACAAGATCATTTGAAGTGGATTAAATTTTCTGCCGCCTCATGGACGCACGATGGTAAAGGCTTTTTCTACAGTCGCTATGATGAGCCGAATGAGAAAACCAAATTAGAAGATGTCAACTATTACCAAAAGCTTTTTTACCATAAATTGGGTACACCTCAATCAGAAGACATACTAATTTACCATCGCCCAGACAAAAAAGAATGGGGATTTAACGGTGGTGTTACAGAAGATGGACGCTACTTAATAGTCTCCGTATGGCTGGGAACCGATCATAGAAATTTAGTTTTTTACAAAGATTTAATTCATCCCAATGACTCAGTCACAGAACTGATTAGTGAATTTAATGCTGATTACAGCTTTATCGACCACGATGAAAGTGTCTTCTATTTCCGCACAGATTTAAATGCACCACGAGGGCGAGTGATTGCTATTGATACAAAAAACTCAGCAAAAGAAAATTGGAGAGAAATTATCCCTCAATCTGCCGAAACATTGGAAAGCGTTGGCATAATCAATAACCAATTTGTTGCTGATTATCTCAAAGATGCTCACAGTCAAATCAAAATATTTGACCTCAAAGGCACATTTATACGTGAGGTAGAATTACCAGGAATTGGTTCTGCTGGCGGTTTTAATGGTAAGCGACACGATACGGAAACTTTTTACAGTTTTACTAGCTTTACTGTACCAGGAACTATCTATCGTTACAACCTGGCTAGTGGTAAGAGTGAACTTTTCCGTCAGCCAAAGGTAGATTTTAACCCTAATGATTACGAGACAAAACAGGTTTTCTATCACAGCAAAGATGGCACACAAGTGCCAATGTTTATCACTCATAAAAAGGGAATTAAATTAGATGGAAATAATCCTACATACCTTTACGGTTATGGTGGATTTAATGTTTCCATAACTCCTAGCTTTTCTGTTAGTTCCTTGATTTGGATGGAAATGGGTGGTGTTTATGCTATTCCGAACATACGTGGTGGTGGTGAGTATGGAGAAGAATGGCACCAGGCGGGAGTCAAGCTGAAAAAGCAGAATGTGTTTGATGACTTTTTTGGGGCTGCGGAATGGCTGATTAGCAATGGTTATACAAAGTCAAATAAGCTGGCGATTGGTGGTGGAAGCAATGGCGGATTGCTAGTAGGTGCTTGCATGACTCAGCGTCCCGATTTATTTAGTGCCGCTTTACCAGCTGTAGGCGTAATGGATATGTTGCGCTTTCACACATTTACTATTGGCTGGGCTTGGACTTCCGAATACGGTTCATCGGAAAATCCGGAGGAGTTCAAGGCGCTTTATGCTTATTCACCACTACACAACCTTAAAGGAGGTACAACTTATCCAGCAACGATGATTACCACAGCCGATCATGACGATCGCGTCGTCCCTGCCCATAGTTTCAAATTTGCTGCAGCTTTGCAAACTGCACACACTGGCAATACACCAGTTCTAATTAGAATTGAGACAAAAGCGGGACATGGTGCGGGTAAACCGACAACAAAGATTATTGAGGAAGCAGCCGATAAGTGGGCGTTCCTGGTGCGGACACTGGATATGAAAGTTTAGTCACAGGCAAAGACGAACACAGTACATCTTTTGTGTTTCCCAAAGGATGTACTGTCTTTTGTCCGTTTTCTATCGCAACGCCGGATTCAACGGCATAACCGCCTCACCATATTCCTCCAGAGCTTCCGGTTGAAATACATACCTCATGGCTCAATCAGCCGTCTAACTTGTGCTAGGGCTTCTTCTCCTGGAATCGGTTGCCCAAAACCATCTTGAACTTCGTCTCTCCGTCTTTTGGCTTCAGTTACCCAAACTGCCTGAATTGCGGAGTCAGTATCGAATTCCAAGCTTTCTACTAACCTGTCTGCAAGAAGTACTCTTGATGCGCTGGGCAAGGACAATATCTCTTCTGTCAGTTGCTCAATTGACCGCATAGTACCTCGTAAAACACTTAACTCTAAACTTGATTTTCACAATAATTGCTCTATCACACTTGATCTAGAACTTATGCATGGGGTAAGCCCCTAGTTCGATTTATTACCCGTCAAAAATCTCGTTTTTTTTACTACAGATGTGAATCCCTAACTAACGGCGCTATCGCACTACTACGACATAACATGAATATCAATTGGAGATATCGCTTCTAAAGTTTCAAGTTCTTGGGCTGCATTCCAAAGGTCATATTTTTGCTGAAGATTTAACCAAAGTTCGGGGGTTGTTTGAAAAGCTTTCGCCAAACGAAGTGCCATATTAGGCGAAATTCCAGCTTGTTCATTAATAATTTCCGATACTGTTTTTCGCGAGACATCTAATATTTCAGAAAGCTTAGTATTCGTCATATTTAGTGGTTCTAAATATTGACGTTTAATTAAAGCTCCTGGATGTCTCGGCTTTCTTTTCGTTAGCATTTTCAATTCTAGTGATAGTCTTCGTAATTTACTGAGTAAGCATCTCCGTCTACAAACTCAAATGTTATACGCCAATTCCAATGAGAATAGTACATTCTTTGTGTTTCCTAAAGGAAGAATCTGTCCGTTGCGAAGTCGCAAAGTTATTTTCGTTAAGTATGTAGTTGTGCGGAGCGTGTTCTTTTCGCCACTACTTACCCTGTTTACTCATTAAAGTTGTTTTCTCCATTGATTTAGCCCTACTAGGAGGACATTATTTAGCCAAGGCAGAAACCTTTGAACAACTGTATCTTTTTGTTGTTCATTGTATGAAAATTGGAAAACTTCATTACACAAAATACGTGGAATGTCAAACTGAAATTAATTGTTTCAGTGGTTTATAGTCGCTAAGAACATTTTCCGAAAGACTTAAAGCTTTAACAAATGCTTTCTTTTGAATCTTAGCAAATAAGTTGACTAAAGAAGTTAAATTTCCCTTATCAGCCTCTTCTAACGCATCAATATATTCATTCCGCAAGTCACGATTAATTACAAGAGGAAACCAACCTGCTTTAATAAAAATTAGTGAAGCTAAAGCACGTGCCACTCTACCATTGCCATCTTGAAAAGGGTGAATTTGAGCAAATCGATGGTGTAACCAAGCAGCTTCTATCTCCGGCGGAACACATAAGTGTATATGCTCTAAATGCATTCTTACTAGACTTTCCATTTCAGATTGCACTTGCATCGGGTGACAATATTCGTGGATTCCATCTCTTCAAGTTGGATTGTTAGGATTTTGCTTCCACTGTCCATGTAACAAAGGAACTTGTACTTTATGCCCAAAAGCATCGACAGCATCAACTGTTTCTTGATGCCTGTTCCTGAAACAGTTCCAATGCGGCTTTTAGGGAAATGGCTGCAAATATTTGGGCTGGATATTGCTACTGCCATGTCAGCAGCGACACCACCACTGAAAGGAATCGATCCAGGAACTCCATACACTGAACTTTATCGCAGGCTAAATCTACTTAATCAGTTGGAATTGCTGTATAGCGATCACCGACAATTAGCCACTCAGTTTGGGCTAACGCCTGAACACTAACGTTCATTGCTCCACGTTGCTGAAATTCCCTCGCTACAGACTAAGTTGAATTTGATAGCGCAAATTTAGGAGTCGTTAAATACGACTCCCGATAAAATCCAAAAGTGTTCAGCTATACTGCTTGCTCACCTACATCTAAGTTAAACAACATCTGTAGAGTTTGCATACAGTGGCGTCTTGCCTCGACATCTTGCTCGGCTCTTAACTGCACCATCGGGTCGTGTAAAATTTTGTTAACAATTCCCCTTGTTAGGGCTT
Organism: Rhizonema sp. PD38; assembly: GCA_029379285.1. Taxonomy (GTDB): domain Bacteria; phylum Cyanobacteriota; class Cyanobacteriia; order Cyanobacteriales; family Nostocaceae; genus Rhizonema. Next base: position 4,866 of record JAQYWP010000107.1, on the reverse strand, counting down.
CGATCACTTCTTGATGTTTGTCACCAAATTCAGAACCCAATCTTGACAAAGCTTTTTCCAATTCTTGTTCGCGAATGGTTTCGATTTTATTCCGCAAGCAGCTGATAGTTGAGACAGTTTCGAGCGATCGCCACCAAGCATCAAACGCAGCGACTTCTTCTTCTAACAATCTTAGAGCTTCCTGCGCCATTTTGCGGCGACTTTCTTGGTTTTGCGCCACAACTGCCTTTAAATCATCGACATTGAATGCCTGTACATTTGTCAGTTCATTCACATTCGCATGGACATTGCGTGGTACGGAAATATCAAATAACATTAAACGTCGGCTTGGGTCCAAAACCATTTCTAATTTAGTGCGGTCAAGTATTGTCTCTATTGCTGAGGTACTTGTGAACACCATATCTCTTTCGGCAATTACTGACATCATTTCCGAGAGAGGATAAATTTCGATTGTTTGTTCAGAGAACTGTTTTGCCAATTCCTCCGCCCGTTCTAGAGAACGATTTAAAATACAAATTTGCACAGCACCTTTAGACACAAGGTGCTGCACGAGTAACTTTGACATTTTGCCTGCACCGACTATGGCGACTCGACAAGCAGCTAAATTTTGTACCTTTAGTTGTGCCAACTCCACAGCTGCCGAACTAATGGAGACTGCACCAGTGCCAATACTCGTTTCAGTGCGAACTCGCTTACCTGCTGTAATTGTTTGTTTAAATAATCGATTTAAAATCGTTTTAATACCATTATATTGCTGTCCCAGTTTGTGTGTATTCTTTACTTGAGACAGAATTTGACCTTCCCCGAGTACTAGGCTATCCAAACCAGCTGCAACTCGCATTGAGTGCATCACTGCATCTTCATGAAGCAACATGAATAAGTTTTGCCGTAGAGATCGCACGGGCAATTTACTGTATTCTGCCAGAAACTGGGTAACTTCTCGAATACCCTGTTCAACTTCGTTGCTAACAATGTAAATTTCCAGCCTGTTACAAGTACTCAGTACTGCGACTTCTTCAATATGGGGATAGCTGATCAAATGCGCGATCGCGCTTTCCATTTGTGGTTCTGGAATACTCAGCTTTTCTCTGACTTCTACTGGGGCTGTTTTATGGCTTAACCCCACTACTGCTATATTCATTTGCTAAATGGTAATTAGGAGTTGGTAAAAAGTGAGCAGGCGCGTAGGGGCGGGTTCAATAGAAACAATATTGAAGCAAAGACAATATATGACAGAACTTGCCCCTACAGTCGCTGAGGAATAAACAGTTAAGAGTGAGGAGATAGGAATAAAGTTAAAAGTTAAGATTTCGTATTGAGGAAAACCTCTGACTTCTCACTCTTTATTCTCTATCTCTATCTTCACTTCTCACCCCTCACCCCTCACTCCTCACTCTTACATTGTCTATCTCAATTGCAAGGTCTTAGGTTGGTCAAACATATGAACTGTATCGACAAATCGAGCAGTCCGCGATTGGCTGGAAATAACCAGACTTTGAGTTCTTGCTCCTCCATGGAAGAAACGGACACCGTCCATGAGAGTTCCAGGAGTAATACCACAAGCTGCAAATAAGACTGTATTGCCTGAGGCTAGTTCATCAGCGTTATAAACCTTATCTGGGTTTGTAATGCCCATTTCTTGTAGCCTTGCAAGATTGCCTTCTCTGCTTTCCCCAATTAAACCTGTTTTCACCGCTGCTGGATCGTAGATCAGTTGTCCTTGGAAGTGTCCGCCCAAGCAACGTAAAGCAGCAGCGGAAATAACACCTTCAGGCGCGGCACCAATACCCATTAAGCAGTGGATGTTGCTACCAGCGAAAGCGCAGCAGACAGCAGCAGACACATCACCATCGCTAATGAGTCGCACTCTTGCGCCGGCAGAACGAATTTCCTGAATAAGGTCTTTATGGCGATCGCGATCCATAACAACTACTACCAATTCCTCAATAGCTCTATCCAAGCAATCGGATAAGATCTTGAGGTTTTCAGTAGCACTCTTGTTAATATCTACATGACCACGTGCTTGTTGCGGCGCTGCCAACTTCTTCATATAGAAGTCAGGGGCTGCAAATAAACCACCTTTTTCAGAAATTGCCAACACTGCCATTGAACCAGGTTGCCCATAAGCTACCAGGTTTGTACCTTCGCAGGGATCAACAGCAATGTCAATTTCTATCAGTTCTTCTGGGTTACAGAAATCTTTAGCGTCTGTACGGGTACAGATACCGACTTCTTCACCAATGTAGAGCATTGGGGCTTCGTCTCGTTCCCCTTCGCCAATCACGATGCGACCTCGCATGTAAATTTTGTTCATCCGCTCCCGCATGGCTTCTACAGCCACTTGATCTGCAGTATTTTTTTCACCCTTACCCATCCACCGAGAGGATGCGATCGCTGCTTGCTCAACTACTTCAATAATTTCTAACCCAAGTGTATTTTCCACAGAGTCTGCCCTCTCAATTGCTTGACGTTGCGTGGTTTTATGTAGCTCATTCAGTCTTTAAGTCTACCAAAGGGCGGATACTTGTGGGAAATAGTATCTGCTCGCACTTGTGTTAATTTTTATCTATTGGGAGCGGATATGAGTCATGCTCTTAGGATAGAGATAGTTCATAAAAATCCACAATGTTAAAATATGATGAACTTTCTCAACTCTCTTTTAAATCGCCATCCTGAAAACATCCACGCGAAAGTCGAAATATACACTTGGCAAACTTGCCCTTACTGTATCCGTGCCAAGATGCTACTGTGGTGGAAGGGCGGGGAATATACAGAATACAAAATTGATGGTAATGAAACTGCCAGATCTCAAATGGCAGAACGTGCTAACGGACGCCGTACAGTCCCACAGATTGTTATTAACAACCAGCATATAGGCGGCTGTGATGAACTTTATCAATTAGACACACAAAATCAACTCGCTCTACTATTATCCCAAAGTCTTGGGTAGTTAACGAGTCAGGGACTCTTGGTAGGGAGTAGAAAGACTAGAAGGAATAAAAAGAAAATTTTCTCTCCGTCTCCCTACTTTTTTAATCCTAATTATGTTGATTAATTACTCAGAATATCTTATACATAGAAGATGGATGCATCGCGCTCTCTTATTGGCAGAAGCCGCAGGTCAGGCGGGAGAGGTTCCCGTAGGTGCAGTTATTATTAATTCATCGGGGAATTTGATTGCGGAGGGTGAAAACAGAAAAGAACGTGATCGAGATCCCACTGCTCATGCAGAAATTATTGCTATCAGGGAAGCCGCTAAAAATTTAGAAACTTGGCGTTTGAATCAATGCACTCTTTACGTTACTCTCGAACCTTGTCCAATGTGTGCAGGTGCTATTGTACAAGCGCGAGTAAAACTTATCGTTTATGGAGTAGACGATCCAAAAACTGGCGCAATTCGTACTGTTGCTAACATACCTGATAGCGCCGCTTCTAATCATCGCTTGTCTGTACTTGGAGGCATATTAGAGTCAAGTTGTCGTCAAAAGTTACAAGATTGGTTTACTCATCAAAGAAAGAAAAATAGCTAGCATGACAGAGGGAAAACTGTCCAACAGGTGGAACACAAGTCAAGGAAGAGAATTTACGGTGTAGGTGCAGGATTTGTTTACACATTAACCCATAGTCAGCATCCACTCATGATTGAGCTAATCTATTCCCAGAACACTTCTAGTGAATTCCCAACTCATACATCAGCAAATACGAAGGTAGCTGTTACTACTTCACGGGTGTGTCCTTTGTTAAGTCCTGTAGCCTATTTCATAGGACGTCATTTTGTTCTGCCATCTTTCTTTGGGCAGATTAAAGTTACAGGACAAGAAAACCTTCCCAAAACTAGTCCTGTAATCCTCGCTCCTACCCATCGATCCCGTTGGGATGCATTGATGGTACCCTATGCAGCCGGTCGCTGCGTGACTGGGCGAGATCTACGATTCATGGTGACTATCGATGAGTGCCAAGGTTTGCAAGGCTGGTTCATCCGCCGCTTGGGAGGATTTTCTGTAGATCCTCAACGTCCATCAATCACTTGCCTCCGTCATTCAGTTGAATTACTTCAAAAAGGAGAAATGTTAGTGATTTTTCCTGAAGGCGGTATCCGTAAGGGTAAAGTCCATCCATTGAAACTGGGTATTGCTCGTCTGGCTTTAAGTGCTGAATCGACTCATCCTGGATTGGGCGTTAAAATTGTCCCTATCAGCATTAACTATAGCCAACCTGATCCTGACTGGGGTACAAATGTTAGTATTCACATCGGCTCTGCCATCGAAGTCGCTTCTTACGCTAATAAGAACTTGAAGCAAGATGCTAAAAGCTTGACAACAGATCTAGCAACGGTGCTCAAACAATTAAGCAATCAACATTCAGAATTTACTCCTCGCGCATTCGCAGGAATTCCTAATTCTTAACATTTAACTGTGAATGGCAAGAGCATGGCTTCGTAACAGCAGTTGCTGATTAATGTCGTAGGTTTGTTTGTGGTAACTTAAATCTCTTTGAATACGTGAGGTGATGGTAGGATTTACTACAGAAGCTAGGAGAAGAGCAGACAGTATGGGAACCTTGTTGAAATGATTCTAAGTCTAATGAGAGAGAAACTTATTATGTAGCTTTGCTTTGTTAAAGAGCAAAACAGAGTTAAGATACCCGAAGTTTCCATCTCTATTTTGTTGAGTTGTTGCACAATCTTACAAAAATGAACTTTGCTACAACTGTTCCTTGGTTTCGCATCACTTCCCTATCAGCGATCGCAGCCCTTAGCCTGCTATCATCTGTCAACGCTCAGCCGTTCCCAAATTCCTCCAACCAAGTACAACCGATCAACCCCGAAAATCCAAATAACTTGCGTCCGTCAGCGCAAAGTAGCAG
>JAQYWP010000874.1 GCA_029379285.1 Rhizonema sp. PD38 | reverse complement strand
TGAACAATTAAAAAACCGCAGAGACGCTCTGTATACAAGAGCAAGAGAAATAACGAATCATTCCGATCCCAACGGATTTGATATAATAGCCATTATGAGGAAGAATAATGAAATTTTGCGTTTATTCAAATGTGTTTAGTAATGGCAAAAGGGATAGAAAAGCAAATTCATATGAAGAAGCTTGTCTTTGGGCTTGTTCATATTGTGGAGAGGATGATTGCAAAATCACAAAAAAGTCTTCACGAGGAGGAGCTAAGTCCGGTGCTGGCAGATCCGAGAATTCCAAAGAAACTGGTAAATGGAGTGGCGAAAAAACAGTTGCTATCAGAATTCCTGAGAAGATTGCAAAAAACATTAATACTTTGAGTGAAGCTTATGATTCATTGAAAATTCTCTTAGAATACTTCCATTCAGAAGTAGAAAAAGCGAAAAGTGAATCTAGAACTAGTACTTACCCTCGAACATGGAATAAGGCTATAAAGCTACTACAAGAAATAGACGAAATATTGCAATCTGAGACACATATAGTATAGTTAAATTGAAGAAATAGATTAAGTATATTTTTTTTCTTGAAATCTGAAAGTGCTGTAGCCGCTTCAAGTGGTAAATTTTGACTTGTAGCAATATCGGAACCGAAATAGCCGTAGACAATTACCAACTCTCCAGTGGGTGTGAACGCAATAGAATTAATAGTTAATTTTTGTTTATTTAAATCTGAAAGTTTATCAAGGACATCTTGTCGAAGATTGTGTGAAATATAACCATAAGCATTACAGATGATTACCCACCCTCCGTTAGGAGCGAATGCAATAGTAGCTTGTAGAATCCCCTTACATGAGCGGTATGGGGAGTGTCAAATTACTACTTTCTATTTTTGGTCAAATTATTAAGTTTGGTGAGACTGGATCGAATATTCCCCACCTCTTTACGACTTTTGAGCCGCTTTTTGGCTTCCTTGATCACCTGTCGCATTACGGATTCTTTATCTTTGCAGGTTACATAAAGTGCTTCGAGTAATGTTTCGATTGTCACTTTCTCACTCTGGCACAGTGAGTCGAGTTCCTGTTTGATGGGAGTCTCTAACCTTACGGGAACTCGAGTCGCGATTTCTGGGAAGTTGGCGAGTAATTCTTCTAAGCGTTTAAGTTCCGATACAACAGTAGGTTGCTGCACCACGTCGGTTGCTATATCTTCATGTGTGTCAGTAGTCGGTTGAAGTAATACATTCTGGCGTGGGGAACAGTCGATTGATTAGCACGACTGCGAATTTTGTCTAAAAGGCTCATATGTAACTCTTGGTACTGTAAATTACACGGTTTCTATGGAAATTTTTGCGTACTGTTATGGCAGTGTTGGTTTTAGCTGTCTCCCCTTGGGAAAAGACTTGCTAAGGCTGCGAAGATCGGGTGATGTAGTCTCATTACCTGAAAATTGCTTTCAGCTATGCTGACGGCAGTCGGCAGCTATGCTGCTATGCTCCCACGCTTAAAAACGTGGGATTGAAACTTGGACGCCACAAGTGCCCGCAGCACTCTCCGCTTGAAATACATTTTTATTATTTTGGTGGGCTTTAAACCCACCCCGCATATGATTCTCTTCCTTCCTACCTTCTGCCCTCTGCCTTTCTTTGTAAAGTGCATCTTCATTGCGACTATATTAAAGTTTGTTTCAATTAAAGAACATTTGTACTGTTGAAGTTATATGCTAAAGTCCCATTAGTGAAAACGTTTCTGGCTATAAGAAGAAATAAAAATATTGTGAGTTCTCACTTCATAAAGGCTGTAAGTTTTGAGAAAATCAGAAACGATTTAAAGATCGAGTACTAGATAATCCATCTTTTAAAAGGGAGAACACATTCATGAAATTAGCTTACTGGATGTATGCAGGTCCTGCTCATATTGGTACTTTGCGGATTGCCAGTTCTTTTAAAAATGTTCACGCTATCATGCACGCGCCATTGGGTGATGACTATTTCAACGTCATGCGCTCAATGCTAGAAAGAGAGCGGAACTTCACCCCAGTGACAGCCAGCATCGTTGATCGCAACGTTTTAGCACGCGGTTCCCAAGAAAAAGTGGTGGACAATATCACCCGTAAAGATACGGAGGAAAGCCCAGATCTGATTGTATTGACACCTACCTGTACATCCAGCATTCTACAAGAAGACCTGGAAAACTTTGTGGAACGAGCGCAGATCGAGGCAAAGTCTGACGTGATGCTGGCGGACGTTAACCACTACCGCGTCAACGAACTACAAGCGGCAGATCGCACTCTACATCAAATTGTCCAATTTTACATTGAGAAAGCTCGTAAAAAGGGCGAACTCCCAGTAGACAAAACTGCAAAACCCTCAGTCAATATCATCGGGAGTTCCACCCTTGGCTTCCACAACCAGCACGACTGCGTTGAATTGAAGCGGTTGATGGCTGATTTAGGAATTGAGGTGAATACAGTTATCCCAGAAGGTGCTTCTGTTCACGAGTTGAAGAATATGCCCCGTGCTTGGTTTAACCTGTTGCCTTATCGGGAACTCGGTTTAATGGCAGCGCATTACCTAGAAGCAGAATTTGGGATACCATCTGTCGAGATCACGCCAATGGGTGTAGTAGAAACGGCTCGTTGTATCCGTAAAATTCAGCAATTAATTAACGCACAAGGTGCGAATGTTGATTACGAAGACTACATCAAAGAACAAACTCTGTATGTGTCCCAAGCTGCATGGTTTTCTCGTTCCATTGACTGTCAGAACTTAACTGGCAAGAAAGCTGTCGTGTTTGGCGATAATACTCATGCTGCAGCTATAACCAAAATTCTGGCACGGGAAATGGGTATTCACGTTGTTTGGGCTGGAACCTACTGCAAGTACGATGCCGACTGGTTCCGTGAGCAAGTTAGCGAATACTGTGATGAAGTCTTAATTACCGACGATCACGGTCAAATTGGGGATGCGATCGCTCGCGTCGAACCTTCTGCAATCTTCGGTACGCAAATGGAACGTCACGTTGGTAAGCGTTTGGATATCCCCTGTGGTGTCATTGCGGCACCTATTCACATCCAGAATTTCCCCATTGGTTACAAACCATTTATGGGTTATGAAGGCACTAATCAAATAGCAGATTTAGTCTACAATTCTTTCACATTAGGAATGGAAGATCACCTATTAGAAATCTTTGGTGGACATGATACCAAAGAAGTCATTACTAAGGGTATTTCTGCTGATTCTGATCTTTCTTGGAATAAAGAAGCTCAGGTAGAATTAAACAAGATTCCTGGATTTGTGCGTGGTAAAGTCAAGCGAAACACCGAGAAATTCGCTCGGGAACGCCATATAAATGTCATCAGTGTAGAGGTTATGTACGCCGCTAAAGAATCCGTGGGCGCATGACAAGAAAGTTAGGAGACTAGGGAGGAAGTAGGGAAAGGTTTAATCTACAAAACGTATCAGCAAAGATGATAATTTTTGTCGGATTTCTGTCCCTTGTCTCTTAACATATCAACTTTCGTAAAATATGCATGGATACTTATGAGTAGCGATTCACCACCCAGTATTTCCAATCAAAACAGACTTTATACAAGATTTATTACAGTATTAAAAATAATTCAATATATAGGTTATTTTTTAGTAGCAACTTATACTACTTTAAGTTTTATCAGCCTTTCGCAAATTCCCTCAGGCGCAAATGGACTGGGTTTTCTAACTTTATTTACTTTAATATGGGCTTTAATTGCTTGTTTAATTGTATTTATTAGTACGCAATCATTGATAGCAATTACCGATCTTTTAAGTCGTATAGAACGCAATACAAGAATTGAATCATAACACACAAGCATTTGGTAGAGAGTAGAAAATTATCTAATTGATAAGCCAGACTCATGTCTAACACTTAGACATGAGTCATGGGTAGAGGACAGCTATGTGTTGAGCATAGCCAACTTCCTTAACTGCTGATAGCTAAATGTTTACTTATGTTTGCGCCGATAATAACTTTTTACATAAGTTTTGTTTTTACGTTTGTAACCGGGAACGTAAATTTTTCCTGTAGTATCAGTGTCTTTCTCTTTTGGCTTCAATTTCATAAAGTTATCATAAATATCGAATAGACATTTGACTATTATGAATTGAAATACAAC
>JAQYWP010000873.1 GCA_029379285.1 Rhizonema sp. PD38 | reverse complement strand
CTCGAGCTAAAAGGTTGGCGATCATTGTTGGTCCGAAAAAAGCGATTTCTCTAGCTTTGCGCTCTACTGATAAGCAACAGCGTTATACTCAACTACAGCAACGGTTAATTCGTGCGTTTTATAAGGATTAGGTCAGCAGCGCTATCTAGGACGAAATACAAGCAAGCTTCTCCTGGTTCATCTGCTGGCATTCGATAAAATGACATTGACACAAGCCGCAGTGTCAGTGGGTTAATTTTGTCGGGATCGCTACGGTGTCGGTGCAATGTCAAATAACGCAGTCTGCTGTGGTGGTTGACGAGATCTAATATGTTGTTGGTGTGCTTTGAGTTGTGACTTCCACTGCTTCAAGGTGTCAGTGTCCATACTCAAAGTATGCGATCTGGAACGAGCGCCATCGGTTGGGGTAAAATTGAATAGGTCAAGTTGGTGGTGTTCCACAAACAGGGGCATGCTAATCCGACACCTAATTGTAGTTGATAGGTGTGCGCTAACGCTCCTCACCTGGGCGCGGGAAACACTCATTCAGTGCTGGACTCACCAGTAGTCCGTATTCAGGACATCCGTACAAAGAAAGTAATTGAGTTACCTTTAATACAAGATGAAAATCATCTACCATACAAAGAAAATGGTGATGAGGTAGTCCGTAGTAAGGACGACCATTATAAGGACCCAAACAACAATATTGTTGTTGTTAATAAATTAATACTTGAACAACAACTTGTTGTTAGCGTCCTTATTACGGACACGGTTTATGATATTGTCTTACTTGTGTGCAAAAACTAATTTTTTCGTGGAGACAATATTAGGTGTATACTCAGGAGTATCGTGAGCTTCGCGAAGGTGAATTCTGGCGTGAAATTCCTGCTTTTGCCAAGGTTTCTCAGGACGAATTTCTCGACTACAAATGGCAGATAAAGAATTGCATTTCCGACAAGCTCAAGCTCATCGAGACAATAAAAGGCATCGTTAGCGACGATTTTATTGTAGCTATTGCCAAGGGATTTGATTTTGCACCAATGACTGTTCGTGTCACTCCCTATTTGCTGAGTCTAATTGACTGGAATGACCCCTGGAATGACCCAATTCGCAAACAGTTTATACCCGTGGGCAACCAGCTGATGGAAGACCACCCGATGCTGACACTTGACTCCCTCCATGAGCAGAAAGATTCTCCAGTATCAGGTCTGATACACCGCTACATTGACAAAGCACTTTTTATGACAGTAAATACATGCCCAGTTTACTGTCGTTTCTGCACACGCAGCTATGCTATTGGCGCGGACACTGAAACTGTTAGGAAAGTTGATCTGTACCTCAATTCTAAACATTGGGAAAACGCATTTCAATACATTGAGTCCCGTCCAGAGCTTGAGGATGTAGTCATTAGCGGTGGTGACACATATAATCTATCTGCTGAAGCTCTTAAAAAAATCGGTTTTCGGTTACTTCAGATGCCCAATATTCAACGCATTCGCTTTGCAACCAAAGGGCTTGCCGTCATGCCAATGAAAATTCTCAGCGATGATAAGTGGGTAGATGCACTCACAGAAGTATTCTTTTTAGGACGTAAACGACACAAACAAGTAGCCATCCACACGCACTTCAATAACGCTAAAGAAATCACGATGATATCCAAACGCGTTATGGATAAATTGTTTGAGCGTGGTATAACTATACGTAACCAATCGGTACTTCTGCGTGGTGTCAATGATACATCTGAAAAAATGCAGCTTCTCGTTAAACGATTGAGTTATATTAACGTCCAACCTTACTATGTCTTCCAACACGACATGGTCAAAGGCGTCGAAGATCTTCGCACTTGTGTTCAAACTGCTATCGAAATTGAAAAGAATGTTCGTGGTGTGACTGCAGGCTTCAACACCCCAACATTTGTCTTAGACGCCCCTAGCGGTGGTGGCAAACGTTGCATTCATTCCTACGAATACTACAACCGTGAGACGGGCGTGAGTGTATACACAGCACCATCGGTCAAGCCAGGTAAGTACTTCATGTATTTTGATCCCTTCCACAGTTTGTCAGAAGAAATTCGTCAGGCATGGAGAGACCAAAAGAAACGACAACAAATGTGCTTAGATGCAATATACCATAGCGGTGTGGGAGTGCACTCGCTCTTTGCCTGAGAAGTAGGAGATTTTTAGAGGTTAATTCGTCATGCCTACCCGCTTCGCGTGTGCCTGTAGGGTTGGTCATTTTTTGGGTAGTATGTCAGTGATTACTTCAGGACATCAGTTGTATTATTGTAGATAGTCTATGATAAAATCTATTCCACAAACTTACACACACTCTCTGGGTGTTGTATTAATTGTTGTTACAGCCTTAATTTTGGGAACTGTTCCTGCGGCAATCAAGGAGGCAATCACTAGTCTTTCGCCAGCTACGCAATTTGCAATTCGCTTCACAATTGGGGCAATAATTCTTACCCCGTTTGTTCGTAACCTGAATGTAAACTTAGTACGTGACGGGGCAATTCTCGGAGTGTTGCTTTTCGTGATCTTTGCTGCTGCAACGATTGGATTGGAAACTATCTGTGCAAACCAAGCTTCATTTATCTTTGGTCTCAACATGGTCTTTGTCACCTTGTTTGAGCTACTGTTTCGCAAGCGCCTATCTGTTAGGGCGGTACTAGCAGTGATGCTTGCTTTTACCGGAATTGGGGTCATGTCTTGGAAGAGTGGGGAGCCTCTTTCCGGCGACTTTTGGTTGTTGGGTTCTGCCTTCAGCGATGCCGTTTATATCATCGTGCTTGAGATGTTTTCGCCACACCACCCACCCATACCATTGGTGACAATCCAGCTTTGGGTTGTAGCAGTGCTAGGCATATTGTGGGCTGGTTTCGGAGTGACTGAACACGTAGAGGCAATTCAAACGAGTTTAGGTGTACTAATCTACCTTGGCGTAGTTGCCACTGCCATAGTCATTTTGTTCCAAACACTTGCACAGCAATGGATATCTGCCCAGGAGGCGGCGCTATTCTTTGCTCTAGAACCTGTGTTCGGGGCAATTGTCGCATTTTTGCTACTCGGCGAAACCTTTTCAACTCGCAGTTTTATTGGTGCGGCAATGGTGCTGGTGGGAATAATTCTGACTTTGATCCGTCCCAAAATTGACGAAAGTGACACAGAAACCCCACAATTACAGGAAAGCACGCTTCCAGACGGTATGACACAAAGGGGCGAAGTTTTGGTAGGAGTGCTAAGTGCTAATCAGGAAATTGAGGAGCTGCTTTAATTTTTTCTCATAGCGTATTAATTATAAGTGCAGTTGTAAAAATGACAGATGAAAACACCCATCAATTCCATAAACACCTCTGTTGCTAATGCATGTCAACTAACTCAAGCTAGCTGCTGCAAGGCGGGTCTATTATTTTTGCCTAGCCAAGAATATCAAGCAATTGTTCAGTGGCTTGCAGGCAACTCAGCAAGTGAACTTGGTGAATTCGAGTCTCGAAGTATTAAGTACGACGGGTTCTACCTCTACGACCAAAAAGATAATTGTCAGTTTCTAACTGAAACAAACCTGTGCAGGCTGCATTCAGAAGGTGTAAAACCGTCCGAGTGCTTTTGGTGGCCTATGCATATTTACGGCACAGAGCCAGAAAATCTTGAATTGTGTGTCGCAACTGGATGCTGTACTGCCTGCAAGTACATTGACGCTAATTCAGATCTACTTGACGACATGACAAAGAGAGTTTATGAATTTGGAACAGACATAATTTGTCACTTCAGAAGCGTCTACTCAGGAAGCTATGAAAAACGATTCTTACGTAAGTTGTAGATTTATACCTGAATTCAGCAACGTCGGCGTGCGCTAGTATGCCACCGAGGTGGCGGGAAGGAATTGGATACAAGGGTGCAAGTTGAACAGCCCTTCGGGCTGGGAAGGGGGCAGGGGGAAGATGGATGGATTGAGAGTTGATGCCCCTGCTCAGCGAGCGCCCAAATTGGGTCAAGTCCCCCACCGGGCATCGCAGATTTGGTGGTCTTCAATTGGAAGGCGGTTCAATCCCCATCCAATTGCTCCCCCTGCTAGAAAGCTCCCTGCTCCCTGCTCCCCTGCCTCTTCTTGAATAAGGGTAATAGATCTATCAACTGCGTAAACTGCAACTAGCTGGCACGACTCC
>JAQYWP010000106.1 GCA_029379285.1 Rhizonema sp. PD38 | reverse complement strand
ATATTAGATTCTTCTGATTCCTTGTGTCAAGCCTGATTGAGATGCTCTTACCCTGCTACACATATCCGTTGAGCGCACTCTATGAAGTTTTCATTTCATATCTTATTGTCATTAGGCGATCGCCTTCAACTATAATTTTGCATAGACAGCAATGTCATGATTCATTCATTAGACATTAAGAGAAATGATGTGTAGGCGTAGATACGTGTGCACTACGAGGTTTGCTATCTCCGTGCTGAAATTTGTCTTTAGCCGTTTGCTTACCTAAATATCTGCAATGGTAATAGTAATTAAATTATACCAAATTTATAAAACTTTGCAACACATTAGATGTCTCCGAAGTTTTACTCCACCCGCATGCATTGGTTCGGGTGCCGACTGTTGCGATATCGTCCTGATGGGAACTGAGAGGAGCCAGCCCGAATGACGGCTTAGCCCGAACTCGAGTGCGAGGAGCGTGGGTAATGCCAGGATATGAAAAGGAATACAACTTATGTATACGCGGTAGCTCTCAAGCTGGTAGAGGGATATAGAGTTGATAAGATTCAACTTAAAACTGCTATAAATTATTTATTGATTTATAATAATGATTATCATTATACTAAAAAAGTGGAGAGTGTCTTGGCAAGCAAATAAGAGAAAAATTTCAATTAGAAGTTCGTGATAATTACCGATGCCAGGTATAGCGCCCGACGCTGCGAGATCGGCACAGCGAAACGCAGCACGCGTTCGTCAAAACCTTTGAGAGAGGAGAATAGCTTGCAAAAACTCACCGTGATTTTCTTAATCACCCCTGCACGGGAACACGATTTTAGAAACCTCGTCCCCAACTTGGGATCAATTGCAAATTCCATTATAAAGAGTAAAAAGCAATAAGCTCAAAACAAAAACGATGAATTTTTCATTCAACCAAAAAACACCGAAGGTAAACACACAACAAACAAGACAAATAAAAGAATGGATTTATCAAGCTTTTCAAATTGATGAAAACATTCCTATTTCTCTAAGTCAATTACAGTGTACTGAACCTGGATGTCCACCTATCGAAACAGTCATTGCTGTGATGAGAAATCCTATTCAGCAGTACAAAGTACATAAGCCGATAGCAGAAATAGAATTTACAGATATTTCCGGACTTGTACTTTAAACTTGATAAACTAACTATGACTAAACACGCTTTATTTGTCTGTAAATCCTGCAATTTTTCTCTCACTCAACGTGAATACATGGGTGAAAGAGGTGGAGTTCATTTGTTGAAGCAATTATTCAGCTTGTACGAACAATGGTCATTACAATCTGAGTTTATCATTCAGGAAGTAGATTGTTTGAGTGCTTGTAAAAGACCATGTGCCATAGCTTTAGCTGCACCTAATAAAACTTGCTTAATGTTTGGTGATTTACCACCACTCTTAAGTGCAGACGCAATACTGCAACTTGCTGAACAATATCACATCAGTAGCAATGGTATTGTACCACGACAAGAAAGACCAGAAGTTTTGCAGAAAGGGATTCTCGCACGTATTCCTCCCCCACCTAAATGAGTAGACAGATGTTGGTTATTCGTTGTTAGTTATTCTAATATAGCTGGTTTCGCACTCTCGTGATGATACACCACATTGTAAGAGCTAACGGTACCTAAGTGACCCTACGAATGCATCTCACTTAGTTGAAATTCGCTATCACCACGAACTACTAATAACTAATTCATACCTATTAACTGTTCATAATCAAATCGTAAATATGATGAATCAACTCACTGAAAAAGCTTCAGACATTATCCTCGATATTCCCAAACAGGGAATACCCGTGACAATTATTACAGGGTTTTTAGGCAGTGGAAAAACGACACTACTCAATCAAATCTTGAAGAACAAGCAAAATTTAAAAGTTGCAGTACTCGTTAATGAATTTGGTGATATCAATATAGATAGCCAGTTGCTAGTTTCTGTAGATCAAGATATGGTGGAACTAAGCAATGGCTGTATTTGTTGTACTATCAACGATGGATTGGTTGATGCCGTTTATCGAGTATTAGAAAGAGAAGATCGTATCGATTATCTAGTCATTGAAACTACAGGTATTGCTGACCCCCTGCCAATTATCTTAACTTTTCTCGGTACAGAACTTCGGTATTTAACTAACCTAGATTCTATCCTGACTGTGGTAGATGCTGAAGCTTTTAACTGGGAAGAACATTTTGAAAGTGAAGCAGCTTTAAAACAAATAACTTATGGAGATATTATTATCCTAAATAAAACTGACCTTGCTACTACAGCCAAACTGGAAGAAATAGAAGCTTACATCCAAGAAATGAAAGTCAGCGCAAGAATTATACACTCTATGTATGGGGAAGTGCCTTTACCATTAATTTTAGGTGTGGGATTAACTCAAAAAGAGGAATATACCTCTTTTGGCGAGAAGAATGAAACCCACGATCATCACCATGATCACCACAAACACGAACATCATCATCACTCCAATCACTTAGAGAATGATGGATTTGTTTCAGTTTCTTATCAAAGCGAGCGCCCTTTTGATGTCCACAAATTTGAAAAATTCCTTGCTGAAGAAATGCCACAGGAAGTGTTTCGCGCAAAAGGTATTCTCTGGTTTAGCGATAGTGAGTTACGCCATATTTTTCAACTGAGTGGTCCTCGTTATAACTTAAATGTCGATGACTGGTATACTCCCCCCAAAAATAAAGTCGTATTTATTGGAAAACAGTTGGATGTCAATCAAATTCACTCGCAGCTTAATAATTGCTTGGTATAATTAATCTTTGTTAATACTTTGTACTAATAAGTCAAAAGTCATTAGCCAGGACTTCTTAAGAAGCGATTAATGGCTAATGGCTTCCTTTTTTAACAAGTTTGAGCATGAGGAGTTTCTCATCTAGCACTGGCTAGTTGAAACTGCTCAAACGGATTGAAACCAGGCTGAATTTGTGCCGTAAACTTGCTTCCCGCCCAATCGTTGGCGGTTTCTTCGTGATGGTAAAGCATCCGGGTTAATATCTGCTCCCAGTTACGTTCCGGAAGCTGGCGCAACAAGTCAGTCAAACTATATAAGGCATCGAGTACGGCGAAGCTGGCTTCTCGCACATGGGGTGGACTTGACAGCAGTAAGCTATCGCGTTGGACGAAAAACGAGTCATGAGGAATGACTGCATCCACAGGTTGTTCCAAATGGTTTTCAATTACCGCCACTTCCTCACGTGAACGAATATCGGTTGCCACCACCAGTATTTGAATTCCGAACTTTTTGGCATGGTTGAGAAAATCCTCTGCATTGGCAAGCGACTTGCGCTTCGGTTTGACGACATAAATGTTGCCGTCGAATAAACTTGGTAAAGGGGAAGCGAAAACATCTTTGCCTGCTGACATATCAACAATTATCGCCTCGTTGCTGTCCGACCAAACGTGTTTGAGAAAAATTTCAATTGCACCTGTTTTGCTGTGAAAGCATTTTTTACGGTAATCGTCTTCAGTAAAATCACCAACTCTTATCAACTCCACTCCATCAATGATGGTTACGTAGCGATCGCGCCAAGAGGCTGGATCTCCCAATCTCAGCAAACGCGAACCTTCCCCTGGAGGAGTGGTTTTAATCATCGGCACGTCTACAGTAATGTGCGGGTTGCTGCCTGCAAAGTAACAGCTTAACCATTCCAAATCATTGCCTAAATCCCGGACTCTTTCACAGTCTCCCTGTTGCAAATCCGGTGATGTTGCCCCAAGTTCAGACGCAAGATGTAAATTGTGGTCGCCATCTATACCCAGAACTCGAAACTCACAGAAATAGTTCAAAAATTGTAGAAGACAGGCACTAAGAGTTGTCTTTCCGCTTCCTCCCTTACCATAAACAGCTAATTTCATTCCTCAACACATTTCCTTTCAAAACACTCTCGCTTTATAAATGATAATCATTCTATAAGAGGGTGACAATAATTTGGTTTTAGTAAAAATGCTCGTAAGCTGAAAATCCAGGTTTTTCAAACTCCAGTCGGAGAAGCTGCGCGAACGGCGCTGCGAAGTAATCTCCACCCCAACATACTGATGGCTCTTGAGAGAAGAAAGCAGAGAAATTGGGCGATTGCGGTTTTTGGCTCTGACATCAAGTAGTGCGGTCCAACACCAAAAAGCTACACCTATGAGAAAGGATGATGAATTTTATCATTTGATGAGATAAAAAGAACCTTAAGAAGGCAGAAGGAATCCCCATAAATAAATTTTGGCGTTGCTGAATCAAAGTATGAATCATGCGAGCCCGAAGGGGCAAGCCGACCTTGGCGGCATCGCCTGAAGCTTGCGGGCGCACAGCGCCCGCAGCGCATCGGAACCATACTTAAGATAATATATTACGAATCAAGTTGAATGCTTAAGCATTTCCTCTGATTTTGAGTAACAAAAAGTTTTCCGATGTAGTCGTGCTACATAATGTCTTAAACGGCTGTTTTCTCCCTCAATCCTCGTCATATAAGTTTTACTAACCCTTACGGGTTTGCCAGTCGCTTCAACGGGGGGAAACCCGCCTACAGGGCTGTCTCACCATCGGTCACATAAAAATAAGAGTGCCAACAGCATATAGTTTGCCATAAAAGTTTAAATGTTTCTGAACTTCTGTCGCCTAAAACCCAGACTAAAATACCTGGAATATGCTTATTCACAGCTGTCCACAACCAAACCTTGTTTTTTTTTACCAACAAAAGTTTCTAGCTCATCCACCTGTGTAATTTCTGGTATTTCATCATAATCCGGAGTATTTGGTAACGTCTTTCCCATCGTTCTAACCCAATTTATTATTGTTGTTGTATGATGTACTTTTTTAACTCGTTCTATTGCACGGAATCCAGAACCATTGAGATACAATTCTTACGCACTCGCGTTTAATTTCTTCCGAATACCCTTGTGGATCGTAAGAATCTACGAACTGACGACTGCAATTGACACATATGTAATGAGCGTTTACCAGATTTTTTTCCATTCTTGCGTATACGAGTTAATCCACACCTTGGACATTGCATAGCGATCACTTGAATTCATACTTCAATTATGCAACGCCTAAATTTTAGGGGATTTAATTTGGACGCCGTATTCCGAAGCGCTGTGCGTCTCGAAATACATCTTTTTTTACCTTTCATAAATAAATTCAGGCGCTTGTACCCATACCGGTAGATGGAAAATAAATTCTTCCCTTCAGCATAGCTGCCCTCTGCCCTCTGCTTTTCTTTGGTCAAAATTAATGAATTTCAACTACACGAGGTTGTTCATCAGCATTATAAACACTTAAACAGTTATCTTGAGTATCTGCCACTACCCATACATGAGTTACATAAGTGTTCTGAGTACGTCTATCCTTTGATTGAATCGAACCATAGGACTTCCGGTTACCTAAGTAATCAAGCCAATAGAGCTTAACTGGTTCATCACGTTGGTTAAGAAATGTAATTTCAGTATTTACTTTCCCAGTTCTTGACATTGAAACAGACTCAGCATCGCATGTACTATATTTGGCACTTGCTTTAGTATCATCGCCTGCTTTAATATCTTCATTTGCCAAATGTTTTTCTGAATTAATAACCAATGGTCTACTCTCACTTTGATCTTGCCTTAAGATATTAATGTATAAACTAACACCTGATATTATGACACCAATAATAGCTACAATATTTATTCCTTGAAACAGACTCGATATTTTTTTCATACAAATTTTTATCTAATTACTTAAATATATACCAAATTTCTTGTACATTTGAGCATTGGTTTATTCAATAAAACCATTTCACTCATCTCTTGCACCTGGAAGTATAAATTTCAATTTTTTGACTACGTACAAGGGGAATCAATCGTTCCAAATTAAGTAAAAATAGCTGAATGCTTATACCGTTTTCATATAAAGATGCATAGAAAGAATGGATCTGCCTGCGACAGGTTAGAGAGTGTTTGAAAACTCGGTTAGGCTGTAAAAAAAAGATCTCAATATACGCGCTCGTATAGATAATAAACAGCACCGAGAAAACGACATGAGTAAAGCTTACCCCAGCAACTTAACCTTTGCACAATATGAATTTATCAGCGACCTAATCCCAGATGCAAAACCTGGTGGTCGTAAGCGTGAAGTTAATATATGGCAAGTGATCAATGCCATTTTCTACATTTTGGTAGAAGGAGTTAGATGGCGATGCCTTCGGCAAGCCGCTTTGCGTCTACACTACCCGGAGATTTTCCCCTTGACAGACGGTTTACAGATATTTCCGTAACTGGCGTAAAAACGGGACTTGGGTGAAAATTTATGACTTTGCTTAGAGAATGGGTTCTGATCGAGCAGGAACGTCACCCAAGTCCATCCGACGCAATAATCGATAGCCAAAGTATTAAAAATGCGGCGATGGTAAGTCAATCATGATATCACTCAAGGAACGGGCTGAGGAGAACTCCCCCGCGAAACTGGTTATCATTAAGCCTGCTGTCGAGCTTGAGTGGGGAGCTTTTACCGAGATTGCGATCAAAGATGTTGCCGTAGTTGCCCACCCCCGCGAGAACGCGACGCTGCCAGTCTTGATCGAGACCTAGCTCAGGTGCTGTGAGCGGCATTGCTTTAGCGCCACCTGCGTACCATCGCGTTTCCGGTCTCTGTGCGCTAACGAGCGTGTTCACAGTCCATGCGACGAGTGCAGACCATTGGGCGTCCTCGGTTCCAGTCGCAGCTATCACCGGGAAGGTTATCAATGGCTCCGGGAGGATGCGGCTTGACAATTTATTTACCCCTGTGTCCAGGCGGATGTTTGCGAGGGTTGTGATCTCGCCAGCAACTCCATGGCAATTCTGCACATTGTAGGTGTCGATCATCTCCCCATCTTCGGAAAACGGTCGCCGATACCAGTTTCGATGGAGCGCACCGAAGTACGCCTCAAGGCTCCGATCAACAGAGCTGCCGATCATAAAGCAAATGGTGTCCTTCGCTAGGTCACCAACGTGGTGTGCTGCCGAGGTAGACGCTACCATCACCCCATGAGATTCCAGAAAGACTGTGGGACCGGGTACCAACTTACCTGCCAGCTTTTGCTCGTTGATTTCAGAACCTGTCAGGAAGAATACGTCGTCCTGGTTGTTGCGCACGGCGTCGAAGTCCTTCTTTGTCTCATACTCATGATATTCGATTTTGTCCGGCGATTTGAGCAGTGCGGCAGCGATCGCACGGCATACATCCACATTGAGACCTGTCCAGTGACCTTTGTCGTCAGCACTTGCAAGACCCGGTCGCTCGACGCTGCCGCAGCGAACCAAACCACGCGTCTTCACGCGTTCGACAACGGAACCCGCTTGAGCGACGGAGATTGAGCTACAGACACCGAACAGGGTTAGCAAGACCAACAGCAAGCGCATAAATTCTATTCTCCTAAGAAAATGTCGAACATTGAACTATCGGTTACGTTGTTTGTTAATGGTTGATGGTTCATTGCAATTAACAATTAACAATTAACCATTAACAATATTAACAGCGATGGATGGGGCGCACCCCATCCGTCCTTCTAACTTTTTAGGGGTTGGCCGCCGGGTAAGTGCTTGGCAGGGGGTTGAAGCTCTTAGGGATATTGTTGACAATCCCTTGGCGCTGGTCCTCGGGTGTGACTCCAATCGCTCGGCAACCTTGTCCACCATAATGTGGTACAGTATTCACAACGCTGTCTGGAATCATCGCAAACGAAGCAGGTAGCAGAGGCGAGATGCCTAGCAGGCGCTTGGGATCGAAGCCTGACAGTAGACTGTCGGTGATCGGCGAGTTGATGTCGCGCGGACCAAGGTACTTTTGCTCAAACCCTGGAGGTCCGAACTTGTTGAACTGTGGGGAGTTGCCAGCTGCGAGCGCCTGCGCCTCATCAGGCAGGCTGGCAAGCGCGGGCAGACCAAAAATCGCGTTGATTGTCTGGATTACCGAGTTGTGATCGCCCTCCGCGTGTGAGACAGCATGTGTCCGCGCGTAGGGCGAAATCAGGATCAGGGGCACGCGGACGCCACGGGAAAGTGGTAGCCCATCAGGACCATAGGATAAGATACGTGGCGGAACGTGATCGTAAAAGCCATCCGACTCGTCGTAGGTGATGATAATTGCACTTTGCGCCCAAAGCTTCGGATTTGACGCAATCGCATTGATCGCACGGGCCGCCATCCCCTCGCTGAGTTGGCGATCGCTGTAGCCTGGGTGGTCATCGTCGCCTGACTTCGCCGCATTAATTGCCGCTATTTCATCGGGAGGTGTGTTGGGGTTCGTGATCGGCGGCTTCAGCCCCTGTAGGTTTGTGTAGCCACCCCGGATGTAAAAGACACCGCCTTTCGGCAGGGAATTATTAGCTGTATCGGTGAAGAAGTCACTAAGCCCGCGTAGGTTCTTGCTTATTTGCGGTGTATTGGCGACATAGCCGAAATACTGTGCACCGTTGTGATGGCTGACATAGGAATTGTGCGAGGCAATACCGTTCGTGTCAGTTGGCTCAAGATCATAGCCTTCTTGATACCATCGCCAGTTCACTGGCTTGATCCCGAGGTTCTGGATAAACGGGATGTCCTGCTGAATATCCGGCAGATCAAACGCAGGGTTCTTGTTGGCAGCCAGGATCGCCTCAATGTTGTTCCCTTGGAAAGTAAGCGGTAAGCTCGCGAAGGTCAGGTTCGAGGAGATGTTATTGTCGGCGTAGCTCTCCTGCGTGCCGGCTGGCTGCCTGTTGTCAGTCGTCTGATCGTACTGAGAGCCGTAGAAGGGCTGTGGGTCGTTGACTAACGGTGGGCCCTGCGTCGTGCCGCTATGGCTACCTACGGTGTAGGACTGACCAGCTGAGCCGTGCTTAACCCACTGCGTTTCACCTGACTGTCCAGCGATCATCGCCACTGCATTCGGGGTGGAAGGTGTATCCTCAGTTGCGAAGATATTATCGAACATCGTGAAGCGACTGCCCCACTTCCAGAAAAATGGAATGGTGTCGCAGTCGATGTGCGACATCACAAGGTTTGCGTACTGTGTGCCCTGAGAAATGTTGGCGGCTCCGCCTCTCGACGCAAAGCGTGTGTACTCGTCAAAAGCAAACTGATCCATTTGTGCCACGTTGTTCACAACGTGGATCTTGGACGCGAGACCGGTGTGCGAGTGGTCAACACTGTCCACGACGTTAGCGTTTTGATCCGGACCGATTCTGAATGGCTGAACCGAAATGTCCATGCCGTTGACATCCTTATATGTCTGGGTAAAACCCGGCGTCTGCTCTGGGGAACGAGGCTTGCGACCATCAGAGTAGAGTCCGTTGACACCAGGGAAAGTACCGTACTCGTTGTCGAACGAATGGTTCTCGTTGAAGATTACGAAAACGTACTTGATTCGATTCCGTAACAATTGCGCGAGCACCTTCGGGGGCAAATTAGGTTCCTTAGCTGGATCGTTGATGTATCGTGCAACCTCAGGTACGGCGTCAGGCTGATTCGTAACTATCTGGGACTGCCGTAAAGATTCGTTCGTGGTTGACGAGCCAGCGAACGCGACCGGGACAATGGAGGCTTGTAGCAAGGTGGCTGCCATAGCTAAGGCAAGACGGGAGTTTATCAATCGTCTTAAAGCATATCTCCTGGATACATTTGCTCCAGTTAATCCTGACAAGACACTCATTGATGCACTCTCAAACCATTTTTTACGCAATTTGCGACTCATATTCTTCTTGTTTAAGATTAAAGTTTTTAATTGGTAAACACTGATAACAAAATTCATTTTCAAACCTATTAGTTAAGTAAAAGATAAGAGAAGGTTATTACTTCCGTATAAAAATTAAATAATATTAGCTTCATCCCCGTGCGAAGTTGCACAGTCAATCTGGTGTAATATCGACGGTTCGAACTGTCTCCCTGCCACTTCCACTGAAAACAATAGCTCTGCATAAAGAGCCTTAACCCAAACTTTGTATGTTCTAAACCTACAGTTAATTTAAGTCTTATAGTATTCTCCTGTTGATTGCATATATTTTTCAGGCAACTTAGTTTATTAACTGCTTTGGACAGGTATTGTCCGTAGAGAGGTTAGGCAATTTCCAATTGTGAAGATTGTTTGAAGCAAAGCTATGTTTTGTTATTTCAAGTTAGATCTGCTGCAATGAAGTGTTTTCGCTTTGGCACTTCTGATGGCTAGCCTATTCACTGTGAAAACTCTCACAGGTTTTTCTGTAATTGTCATTTGATAATGAGGTACACATTAGCACATACATACCACGATGTCAAAAATTAATTTTGTTCATTGCCGGATTTTGTGTGCTAGTCACTCAATTTTTTTGAAGGAGGAACTATATGCAGCGGTACAAGCAGTTACTTTCTACACCGACTGGAAGGCGGCGCTTTTTGATTGGTGCTGGAGCAATGACCGGTTTGGCGGTAGCAACGCAATTTTCCCGTCGCGTCATTGCTCAGCCTAGTTTTTCTGATTATCCCTTTAAGCTTGGTGTCGCTTCTGGCGATCCGTTACCAAGAAGTGTTGTGCTGTGGACGCGGCTAGCTCCTGACCCTTTGAACGGGGGCGGAATGCCAGAGCAAAACGTTTTGGTTCAGTGGCAAATTGCTGCGAACCAAAGCATGAGTAAGGTAGTCAGAAGTGGCACGGCGATCGCTGTTCCTGAATTGGGTCATTCTGTCCACATAGATGTTCAAGGGCTAGAGCCGGGGCGAGATTACTGGTACCAGTTTAAGGTAGGTAGCGAAGTCAGTCCCATTGGGCGGACTCGTACTGCTCCCAATCGCGGCGATCGCCTAAATAAGTTTCGCTTCGCCTTTGCTTCCTGTTGCAACTATGAGCAAGGTTACTACGCTGCTTACAAATACATGGCACAGGATGATTTAGACGTTGTGGTTTTCTTAGGGGACTACATCTATGAAGGAGCGTCCAATCAAAATGCTCTTCGACCGCATGAAGGAAACGGTGAGCCAGTAACGCTCTTAGGATACCGCAACCGTTACGCTCAGTACAAGAGCGATCCTGACTTGCAAGCGGCTCACGCAGCTTTTCCTTGGATTGTTACCCCAGACGATCACGAAGTCGATAATAATTGGGCAGGTGGAATTCCACAAGATCCGGAACTACAATCACCCGAAGCGTTTTTACAACGTCGAGCCGCCGCTTACCAAGCTTATTACGAACATATGCCTCTGCGGGAATTATCCCAACCCCAAGGCTCGAGTATCCAGCTCTACCGGAAGTTAACCTTTGGTAACCTAGTTGAGTTTGATGTGCTCGATACGCGCCAATTCCGCACTGATCAGCCGTGTAATGACGGCATTAAACCGCGTTGTGCTGAAGCTTTTGACCCCAATGCCACTTTAACTGGTACTCCTCAAGAAAAATGGTTGTTCCACAATCTGAAAAACTCCTCGGCACGCTGGAATGTCATTGCTCAGCAAGTTGTCTTTACTCAGGTTGACTGGACAGCAGGACCAGACACAACATACAACCTTGATGCTTGGGATGGCTATGTTGCCGCTCGGCAGCGAATCCTTGATTTCCTCAGCCAAAATCAACCCGCTAACCCGATTGTCATTAGTGGCGATAGCCATGCCAGTTGGGTCAGTGACCTGAAGGCGGACTACAATAACCCTGACTCGGCTACTGTCGGCACGGAATTTGCAGGCACCTCAATTACTACTAGCTTTACTGCCAGCGCTCGAATTGAAGCGGCTTTGCCAGATAGTCCTTGGATTAAGTACTTTAATGGTAGACAACGAGGCTACGTTCGCTGTTCTCTGAGTCCGCAACTGTGCCAAGCTGACTATCGTCTCCTCTCTCCATCCCCGGATTCAGGTCCCACGGTATCTAACCGCGATACTCCTATAAGCACAGCAGCGTCTTTTGAACTTCCAAATCGAGGAGTAGTAGAGCCTACTTGACACTCCCCGCCCTAAAAGGGACAAGGATTCTTGAGACATCGCTGCCTTAATATCCCTACTACTAGGGTTCCCAGGCTCACCACGTTTGCTCAAAGAGCGTGGTGATACGCTACGGCTGCTTCTAGCAGAGAAACCCCAACGCACTGGCTCATCTCAGGAGCGGTGTTTCGGGCGTTTAGAACCTCTCTTTGAGACGCTACGTGAACGTGGTTCAGGTTTCACTGAGTCGTTGTGTACCATTTTCTGCAATCTTGCAACTATTAAGGCTGTGCCTTTGGCATTGCTTAAAAAGCGGCGTGCTCACGCGGGTAAGTCCTGAGTCAATTTCGACCCGTTGATGACAGTTCTATTGTAAGCTTGCTGAGCCGAGGTTTGGCAATTCAATCTGTGAAAGATGGAGATCCCCTCGTGCGGCATACTGAGCCTCAATTGTATTCACCACAGATTCTGGAGATAACTGCACCTGTTGGGGTGTAATGCGTCCATACTGTTGCGTAATCATAAAGTTGTCAAACTCTTACTCGAAGACTAACAAACTACCTGTTAATCCAACGACAATTAGCAACAGTCCAACAAAAAAACCGATATATTGGTGCAGGTAAAAAAAGATGTCACGTAGTTTTTTGCGGTTCATAATCGCCACTTTACAAGTTAAATTTTTTACCTCCCTCAACCCTCTCAATTTATTGGGGGGTTGAATTAGATCTCTCCAGAAGTAGGCACGACTTCAATTACAGGGGTGTTTGGTTGTATTAGCGACTATACTAGTACAGCGCTGTCGAAATAACTAGACACTTATAAATTAAGTAAATATCTAGTTTACATATAGATGTTTCTCTACAGTCTCCTGTCTTCTGAGGAATTGTACTAGGTGCAAGCCCTACACTAGTTTTTTGGAAAACACATGACTATTGAGGGAATTCGACTTTGGTTGACACTTTTCCTTTGAGAGTCAAGACGGTAAAGCTGGTCTAAAATATAATATGAATGTCTCGGCTTCAACGCGATCCTGTCGCTGGCGCGCCTGAGATCGTAGATGAAATCAAGCGGGATGTCGAAGCAAATAACAGTCAGTAGATTGAAAATTTTTGCGACGGCTCTTCGATTTACAGGTGGTAGAAGCCTAAGCACAATGCTGTATGAAAAATCGTTAGTCTTTGAGCGCCCTTGGGAAGACGCTTTTCGCCTTCAGCGTGAACCGCAGCTTGAGAGTGCTTCTGTTGGTTGGCAAGATATTCGGGTGGAATATCACTGTCAACCTCCCGGTGAAGTTCCAGAGCATCAAGATGCTGAACACGAAATTTACATACCACACTTTCAGCGTACTCAAGCAATTGAGTGGACGATCAATGGACGCTATCAGCCGGGGCAGATTGGCAGGGATGAAATTGCAATTATCCCAGCTAATGCGTCTCACAGTTTGTCCTGGAATTTTGACGCAGAATTCACAATGCTCTGTCTTGATCCTGCCTTTGTTACCCGCATTGCCTATGAATCGATTTCTCCAGAGAGCATCGAACTTGTGCCAATTTTTGCTCAACCGGATACATTGATTTGTCAAATCGGGACAGCACTGAAATCAGTGTTAGAAACAGGTGGCGTTTACAGCCGTTTATATGCTGATTCAGCCGCAACCCTGCTAGCAGTACACCTTCTGCAACATTATTCTGTCAAAAGCGCCCTGCCCAGTTTGAACGGTGGATTGCCAAGCAACAAACTGCACCTAGCGATCGCTTACATTCACGAGCATCTTGAACAGAACTTGAGCCTGAGCGCAATCGCCGCCGAAGTCAGCATGAGC
>JAQYWP010000872.1 GCA_029379285.1 Rhizonema sp. PD38 | reverse complement strand
ATTTGCGCTTATCGTTTTTGGATTTGCAATATTAATTGCTTGTGCTATTCAAAGCAGAAGACCCCGCCGTCGCTCTCGTTGGAGTGATGGGAGCAGCAACAACTACATCGACACTAGCAGTACCTCAAGTAATTATTATAATAGCAGCACAGACAGTTTTTACGATAGCAGTAGTTCTGGCGGTGATTGCTGGGATGGTGATAGTAGTGGTAACTTTGGCGGTGGTGATAGCGGTGGTGGCGGTGCGGGCGACAGCTTTGATGGTGACAGTGGTGGTAGCTTTGGCGGTGGTGATAGCGGTGGTGGCGGTGCGGGCGACAGCTTTGGTGGTGACAGCGGTAGTAGCAGCGGTGCAGCAAACTGATAGAACCTGATGAATACCACCCACAGCAATAAACAAATCCAACTTGGTTTAGTTTAATCCCACTTTCCGCACTTCATCGTGTAATATACGTAGATTTCCAATATCAGGCTAATGGTGGTTAGATAACAATCACAAATCGCTAATAATCATCAGTGTTAATACCCAATAATTGCCCACTATTAGGAATAATTCTTGAAGATCACGATATTACATCTTGAAGTGCGGAATATGGGTTTAATGATTCTGCTTGTAAATGACAAATATCTGTTGATGGAACTGCTTCTGCAAGAGGTTATAATTTAAGCTAGAAGCAAACGAGGTCAGGTAATAATGGCTGTACCTACAGAAATTCGTAATAGAGCGATCGCTTTGCAAAGAACAATTACGTTGAGCACGTCGAACAATAAGATGCTGAACGTACAGAAGCATTGATAAAACTAGCTCAACTTCGTCAAATTGATTTGAAAGTGCTGATTAACAAGTTCTTGGCTAAACACAGCAACGTCGCCTAATGTCAGAGCGAACCCCAGAACCAATCAGGCGTATGTATACTATGAAAAAGAGTTACGAGGTAGGAGTTTGACGAATGCCCTCACCATTTCCAGGCATGGACCCTTATCTGGAACAGTCTGCTTTTTGGCTGAATGAAAAAGAACCTTTAGTACATTTACAAAAGGTTTTTAGTGGAGTGTACGAGCGTGCTCGCTATGCGGCACGGATTGACTACAATCAACCTATTCCACCTCCTGCACTATCAGTGACAAACCGACAATTGGTATAGGGAACTACAATACTTACGGGTGGACGCAACCTTGTGCAAACTGATAGAACTGAGTGAATATCACTTGTCAAAAATTGATTAAATAATTTTTCGTTAGGCTGAGTCTTGCTATCCAGCGCATTTAAGGCTTGTTGGCACAAAATATAATCAAATCGGGAAGCCCATTTCCTTGTCCCCAACCTTGCGGTTGTTGAGCAATTATTAATAAATGCCATTCCATGATGATGCATGTAGGGATTTAGCGAATCGACGCTTTCAATAATTGACTCATTCGCAATTTCTGAGTAAGAATGTCCTTTTTCTTTGAGTAAATCAGTTTGTGCCATTATTGCTGCAATATAAATGCCAGCCGTAATCGGATGAATCGGAATTGGATTTACGGATCTGTTTGCTCGGACGTTTGCTCCAACTCGCCACATTTCAGTTGTATCAAAGTTTCTCATTGGATAGCGTTGATGTCGAGCCGTGGCGGCGAGCGCACTGCGAATTTCGTTGCCAGACTCAACCTCATCATAGATTTCCCACAGAATCTCAAACAGTGGATGATAAGCAGCAGAGTAAGCCTGTTTAAACAGATTCTGCTCTTGCTCGTCCATCAACTGATAGACTGCTAATATACCATCTTGAGAAATCCGTTCAGAAATTGGACCTGTAATCGATTCAACTGAATTAGTATAAGCCTGTTCTGGTGAATTCCCGTGACCGAGAAACCAACGGTGAAGACTTTCAACAATTCCATGAATACCACCCAATAGCACACCTCTTTCCCCAACAAGATCCGACTTATACTCAGCTTCAAGCGTTGTTAGAAACGAGACAGGCGCACCAATTGCTATCGACCATCCTAATGCATAGTCGGTTGCATTGCCTGTGACATCTTGATGAATCGCGAAACTAGCATTAATGCCAGCACCATTAATTTCTCGACCTTGCTCATATAGTCTTCTGACAGATGGTCCCATGCCTTTCGGGCAAACTGCAACTACATTAATATTTTCAGGAAATGGCTTACCAATAGACTTGAGATAACCGAGCAAAAAGCCATGAGACAAACCAAGAGTTGTTCCCGGACGAATCGATGCAAAGATACGCTGATAATTCTCTGCCTGTGCGGCATCTGAAATAAGCAGAATGGACAAATCTGATTCAGTAATTACATCATACATTTCTCCCAGTGTGTTGTTATCCGAGGTAAAACCTGCCTCCTCTGCTTTAGTCATCGAAGCAGAGTTTTCTCGCACTCCCACTTTGACGTTAATGGCGGTTCCTGCTAGAGACTCCCTTAAATTCTGGGCTTGAGCCGAGCCTTGAGATGACCAACCTATGACTCCAATTTGCTGAATCCCTTCAAAGGCTTTTGGCAACTGTGGAAAAAGGTGTCGTCCGCCTCGAATAATGTATTCTTCTGTACCTGCCAATGAAATGAGTTCTTTTTCAAAGACAGTTGTAGTAAATGAGTGCATAAACCAATGACAAGTAAAAATGCTTGAAGTTTTTAGACGCTTAGCTTCTACCATAGAAGCTAGTTATTGCACTGTCCAACACGTTTTTCGTACATGATTGACACTTAAAACATTCAAATGGAACTCAGGCACCTTCGGTATTTTGTAGCTGTAGCTGAAGAACTGCATTTTGGTCGAGCCGCAGAACGACTTCACATGACTCAACAACCACTCAGCCAACAGATTTATCAATTGGAAACAGAGTTAGGGGTGTCTTTGTTCCATCGCACCAAGCGTCGCATTTGGCTTACAGATGCAGGAAAAGTATTTGTTGAAGAATCGCGTCAACTTCTTTTGCAAGCAGATCGGGCGATGGAAAAGGCGCGACAAGCTGCACGAGGAGAAATTGGACGACTATCAATCGGATTTTCTGGATTTGCAACTTATAGCGTGCTTCCAAAAGTGCTTCAAACTTTTCGAGAACGCTTTCCCCAAGTCGAACTCAACCTAGAGGAAATGAGTACGAGTGTTCAAATTCAGGCACTTCAGAATAAACAAATCCAACTTGGTTTAATGATTCCGCCTGTAAATGACAAATCTCTGTTAGTGGAACTGCTTCTGCAAGAACCGTTGGTGGTGGTTTTGCCAGAAACGCATTTGCTGGCAAAAGAACCAGAGTTGGCAATATCCGCATTGGCAAATGAACCGTTTATTCTGGTTCCGCGTCATTTAGAACCTGGATATTACGATCAATGTATCAGCCTGTTTCAGCAGGCAGGCTTCAGTCCAAAAGTTGTTCAGAAAGCGAGCCAGAAACAAACGATTCTAGGTTTAGTCTCAGCAGGCATGGGAGTCTCTTTAGCACCTGCCTCGATTCGTAACATTTGCCGAACAGGAGTAGTTTACACAAATCTGAGTACACTTGCCAAGGTGAATTTAGTAGCAGTTTGGCAACAAGATGAGACATCATCCGTTTTGCAGGCGTTCTTTGAGGTTATTAGAGAAATTGTTCAGCCAGTATCAGGGATGGGAAAGTAACTTTCGCTACGTCGAAAAAATCAATTATATGAAATTGTCAACCAAATTTGAAATACTATTTGAAGAAGGGATTCGCTTATTTCAGACTAAATAGGACTTAATTACTAGCCGCAACCGCTGTATTTTTTATTGGGACTTGATTGTTAAAAACAATAGCTTTTAATTCAGCGTAAATGTAGTTTCTTCATGCTACTTATTGAAGTGCAGAATGTGGGTTATAAAGAACAAGGCTTTCAACAAGTGTTCTTATAACAAGAGTTTATACTAAATTCGATTTACTCAGCTACAACCCTTGTGTGGCAAGCATTTTAGACTTCGGAATGAAAAAAAACTTATAAATGCTCAAAGCCTTTCTGGATAAGGATCTAGCGGTTGAATAGGTAAAATTAGTCTAAACTCCAATTATAAGCATAGTTACTCCCTTCCCGGTGTAAAATTACCTATCTTTTTACCTTCTTTCTCTGCTTCCTTGGCACAGGCAGTCGCCTCAACGGGGGGAACCCCCGCACAGCGCTGCCCTTGTCTTGGCGGT
>JAQYWP010000871.1 GCA_029379285.1 Rhizonema sp. PD38 | reverse complement strand
GTCAAGCCGCCAAGGGCGGCAAGGCAGCTATGCTGGAGGCAGAGGGCAGCTATGTATCCCCATAACGCTCATTTAGGGGCTTGAAGCATGGACGTAGTATTCCGAAGCGCTATGCGTCTCGAGCGGACATATTTTGTTCGTTCCATAAATAAATTTAGGGGCTTGAAAAGAAAGTGGCTGCGGGCTTTTAAAAAATTATTACCTTCAGCATAGCTACCCTCTGCCCTCTGCCTTTCTTCGGTAAACTTTAACAAAATTAGTTCATTATGGGTTAGAGATAGAGTGTTCGAGCAATCGCCTTGAATTTAAGAAAAATATAAAATTAGTCTGGAATAAAGTTAAGAGAAACACCATTCATGCAGTAACGTTTGCCAGTAGGTGCGGGACCATCGTTAAACTCATGACCCAAATGCCCACCGCAGCGACTGCAATGCACCTCAGTTCTAGTCATAGAAAATGACTCATCTATAGTTGTGCCGATCGCACCCTCAATTGGCTGGAAAAAACTAGGCCAGCCTGTAGCACTGTTAAATTTAGTTGCCGATGTAAAAAGCGTCTGCCCACATGCTGCGCACACATAAGTCCCTTCAGTGTATTGCTTATCGAGAGGCGAAGTACAAGCACGCTCTGTACCATGTTCACGCATCACTCTATATTGCTCTGTTGTCAAAATCTTACGCCATTCTTCTTCAGTCTTAGTTATTTCAAACTTTTCTTTGGAACCAACCATAATTTTTGACCTTTCAGTTAGATATTGTTATCAACATATACATTTATTATATCTTGCCTGCATCTGCCAGATAGTCTGGCTACAATTGCAATGAACGTTGGGGGTAGAAGTTCGGGGTAGTTCACCGAACCCCATCAGCGGTTATCTTTTGAGACTAATGCAAAAATGCCCTCACTTAGACGTGTGTATGAGGAGCAAAGGGAGAGGAGTGCATGAACTTCAGCTGAGAAGCTTTATATACAAATTTTCTCTTCCTAATGTTAAGGTTTGCTCACATAAATGGTTGACCGCAATTTAACTATGTTGGTATTATTTTGGGCATCAGGTGAACAACATCGTAGCCAACATAAAATCCTTGGATTTTAGGAAGTAAATGAAAAAATATTTTTTCGCTGTTTCTGTGACAGTTTCTACCTTCAGTGTTCTTCTACCAAATCAAGCCTTTGCCGCGAGTCTCACCCTATACGGAGCAGGCAGTTTAAACAATTCGCTTACCGAAGTCAGCAAGGACTTCACTCAAGAACACAGGAATAGGCGTGAACACAGTATTTGGGCCGTCTGGGACTAGGGAACAAGCCATCGAAACAGAAATCCAACAAGGGCAGCCCACAGCTGATGTCTTTG
Organism: Rhizonema sp. PD38; assembly: GCA_029379285.1. Lineage (GTDB taxonomy): Bacteria > Cyanobacteriota > Cyanobacteriia > Cyanobacteriales > Nostocaceae > Rhizonema. The sequence continues at coordinate 2,803 of JAQYWP010000871.1, read as the reverse complement.
CCAGTGCAGATGCCGGAAATCCACAAACACTATACGCTAAGGGATTGAGTACTCAGCCAGTGGAATTTGCTCAAAACAAGGTTGTAGCCGTATTCTCATCAAAGTATTCCCAGACGAAAATTACACCTGATCTGGTGTTAAATTACTTGCTAGATCCCAACGTCAAGGTAGGAACTTCGACACCTGTATCAGATCCCCTTGGTGACTACACTCAAAAGATATTTAACCTTGCTAATTCATCCCAACCGGGTAGCTTCGATATTCTCAATAATAAAGCCTTACGCTTAATAGGTGGACCGAACTCGCCAATAGTCCCATCAGGGCAAGACAGCGTAGCGTACTTCCTAGACAACACTCAGCAAGCAGATGTTTTCTTGAGTTACTACACTAGCAGTCTTACATCGCAAAAAATTGATCCTAGTCTGCAAGTGGTTAGTTTACCAGATTATTTGTCTGTAGAAGCACCTTTTGATTTGACAACAATCAAAAATGCCGACCCTAATGCACAAAAGCTTGCAGATTATATTTTGTCACCGAAAGGACAGCAAGTTTTGCAAAAGTATGGATTTCTCAGTCCAGCAAAATCTGTACCCGAACCCAACGGAGTTGGCGGACTTTTACTAGCCGCAGGTATAGCGTTTTCAGTCCAGAGGAAATTGGTAGCTAATAAGCAAAAAGTACCAGTACACCATCAGTAAAGAATTTTTCAAAAATATCTTGCACTACCGTCTTGTTACGAAAATAAAAGCTCAAAAGGCTATAGTCTCGTAAAGGGGTAGTGGTCACCGTCACCTGATTAAGAAAGTGCAAGATGTTAGATAGAACTAGGACTTACGCAAAAGTTGCCAATGAGAAGTTTCAACAATTGCATTACTAACTGAGCGCTACTATTGTAGAAGATTTGGTTAGATAAAACTATGGAAACTAAACTTGTCAAAGATATGACTGTCGATGAACTCAAAGCAATGATAACTTCTATTGTCGATGAGCAACTACGTAATAAGGAAAAACCAGGCGAAAAACGCTCTTTACAAGAGATTTTTGACTCCATTGATCGTCATAGATGGACACCACCACCAGGTGCAAAATCATCGCTCGAACTCCTACGTGAGGATCGAGACAGATGAAAGCAATATATGTGGTAGATACAAGTGTAGTTATGCAGTATTTACTCACAGAGACTTACACCTCAAATGCAATAGTTTTGGTGCAGCAGTTGCAACAAGGCGCTCAATTATGTATGCCAGAGTTTTGCCTACTAGGTGTGCGAATGTTTTATGGAAACAAGTGCGCTTTCAGGGGATGTCACAAACAGAAGCCGATCAGCTACTCGTTGAACTTTTGGCTTTACCATTCGACATTATGCCAGTAGGCAATATATTACCGCGTGCTTTACAAATTGGTCTTTCCAATCAACTAGCTATTTACGATTCGTTTTACATTGCTTTGGCAGAAACTCTTAGTTGCCCGTTGATTACTGTAGATCGAAGACAAGCCGAAGCCGCTACAGCTAGCAATGTTGTTATTAAACCCATCACTGATTTTGTGTAAACGAGTGCGATCGCTTCTAGTTTTTAGGTGCAAAGTAGTAATGGTGAAACCAAGTAAGTGAGCGGGCGTAGAAAAAAATAAGTTTACATTGAAGCAAAGTATTAATGGTTGGTAAGGGCGAGTTTAATCAAATAACTTGTCAGTAAAAATGAACTATCTTGTCAAACCCGTTCCTATAGTATATTCTTGGGTGTAATCGAATAACTTGTTAGTAAAAACGAACAATCTTGTCAAACCCGCCCCTACAGTTATTATTCAATATCACAACATCTCAACATTGATTCACAAACTTATATTTTTTTGCGCCAACCTACTTAGCTCTTTTTAGAAAACTCCATTCTCAACAATCTAATTGATGGAGTTTTGCACCTCATGATTATCACATTTTATGTGATTTTTTAATTCCTTAATATAGCGGTCGGGTTCACTGCCTATTTCAGTATTTGATGAGTCGTGAATGGACAAATTGAGTAGTTTATCTTCATTGTGAGATATAGCTGCATCTTGAAGATGTCCACATGCTAATAATAGGTTTTCTACAGCTTGTTGCAAAGACTCTTTTACTAATTGGCTATTGTCTTGAAGAAGAGTGATCGCTCTTATATTATCATGTAAGACCTCAAGAATTTGATTAAGCCTGACATCAACTAGAGTATCTTGTTGGGATACTAATGATGCAAAATCTTCAACAACTGCGTCAAGCTCTAAATCTGCTCGGCGTGGTAAGCACTCGACAGATTGATATTCTCTAAGCCATTTGTAGCAAAGGCTGAGTTGGGGAAACGATTCTAGGTACAACATCCCTTTATGCAAGTGATAGGTTCCACTATCGCTTCGAGTCAAAGTCAGATTTTTAGCGATCGCTAAATCAAGAACTGTAGAAACTGTTAATTTCATCGCTTTTGACATGCCTTAAGTCCCTTCTGTGTACTAACTTCACACCCACCATAACCGAGCTTAGAGGAAAATCACCCTTACAAATTTTAAGCCAACCAACGGTTGAGCAACCAGAGCAAAAATTAAGGAGCCAGCGCTACAGATCTGTCTTATTGGCGGAATTGGTGTTTTCAGCTACTTAATCTGGATTTAAAACGAAGACTTGTAGTAAGGTGTACCGGAATGACCTTCGTTGGAATTAAGTTACAGAACCAAATTGCCACTCAGGCGATCACATCTCATTTTTACCAACTTTTTTAGAGTTACGTATTCAAAGATACGGTTTTTTTGACTAAACTCTTGCTAATCTTAGAAT
>JAQYWP010000870.1 GCA_029379285.1 Rhizonema sp. PD38 | reverse complement strand
GTTCAAGTGCTTGCATATACCTTATGACCTGACTACTCAGAATAAATACCCGATTGAAGGTTACTAAATCGACACTCCAATCAATGAAGGGGGGGATTTTATCTACGACATCGCATACCACCATGCCCTTTCCGGCATTTATATAACCATTCCAGGCAATGTATCCGATGGTCAAAATATTGTGGTGAATAAATCGGTTTTGCCAGTAGCCGAAGTCTCCCTGCGAAAATTCATTTTGCAGTCGCATTGGCTTCCTCCGGTAAAACCTTTGCTACTTGCACATCGTCAACTGTTTCCCAGCGTTTCTCTGCCTCCGATTTACCACTAAAATTGGCTAAAAGCGCTTTCTTTACCTCCCGGTTTTTATCAATTCGGGGGTAGCCCAATGTTTCGCTTTGAATACTCAAAGTTGTAGCGTCCTAATTTTGAATTTATGAGTGGAAATGTATTACTTAAAACTGACTGATTTCACCTGTTGCTAATCAATTTGGGTATAGCAAAAATGCACCAAATACAGATTGGCAATTGCTAAGCAAAATCAGCAATAAGCCACCTTCCTAAAAGGCGACTATAATCAGCAGTTACTTAAAAGCTGCTGAGACTTTATTGAATTGAATCTTTTCAAATTAAGTAGCTACAATTCTAATTTCCTCGAAAGCAGCTCTGACACGGATCGATTGTAAAAATGCAAAAAATCTGAATAGACCATCATCCGTACCTCGCAGATGAAAAACAACAGGTTGATAATCGGCGGGCATTCTGACTTAGAAAATAAAATATTTTCATTACAGTTGCGGGACAGCGGCAGATTTACACTACTCTTTCCCCCTTACATCTAGTGGCTGTTTTCCACTAGAACCGACTTTGTGTTTGAATATTAACATAATTTAGGATGTGTGACAAGTTAAAGATTTATTTGGTTTGTCTTAAGTCAAAGATCTGGCATCACCACAATCTGACAAGACCATAAATGTGGTTTTCATTTTGACTTGTTTGCGGTTCTTTACCAGCTAGAGATGAAATTCGTAGCAATATGGGGAACTTAAATCATTGCCAGTACATCCATAAAATAAACATCTCCAAAAATTAATTATGCGCTCGTCAAAAATACTGCTAGGGGCGAGCAGTTCTTTGCTCTTACGTCATTTGTCTTGATGTATAATTTCACTTAGTATTTATGAAATAGAAATGCTTACCACTCAGTTTGACACGCAGAAATGAAATCAAGATGAAATGCTTTTACCCAAAGAGGTGGAAAATTGGAGATTACGAATTTGAGAAAGTTGATTACCCATTCCCCACAAATATAATTTTCTTCCGGACAATACTCAAAAAAACGGGAAAAATTGTGCATGGAAATTACACTGTTTCTTAAAAATAACACGGATGAGATTACGCTTATTCTTACTTAGCGTTATCAGTATTATGCTGCTGTCTTCTCCAGTAAAAGCTGCTAACCTAGAATCTTGGCATTTTGACCCCACTCAAAATCAGCTAGATTTAACAACCGATTCTGGAGTCCAACCAAAAGCTTTTCTGATTAACAATCCAACTAGGCTTGTCATTGACTTGCCAGGAACTAATAATCTGTCTCTTAATACAACCCGTGAAAGTTTTGGCTCAGCAGTTAGAGAGATTCGGGTGGGAAAAGTTGATGACAAAACCACTAGATTGGTTGTAGAATTAGCACCCGGCTACACTCTTTCCTCAAAAAACTTAATATTTAAAGGCGATTCCTCCTCCCATTGGGTTGTGAAATTCTCATCAATTGACAGGATACCTGTTAACGAAATGCCAGTGGTAAGCTCCAACACTCAGTTAGATGAACAGCAGACTCCTGTTGTAATTAGTGAGTTTTCGACCTTTGCGGGAATTGTGTCTTTGGGCAAGGAAATGTTGCAGCTCAGTTCTCAAGTGAAAATTTTAATGGCTCGCTACAGTTTTCTCTCACCAGGAATGTTCTTTTTAGATTTGCAGACAGGCAACTATTTGGATATTTATGGGGAAAAGGTATTTTCTGCTGCTAGCACGATAAAGTTTCCTATTCTAATTGCGTTGTTTCAGGACGTTGATGCAGGTATTGTCAAGCTAAATGAAACTTTAGTGTTGCGGAGTGATTTGAGATCAGAAGCCGAAGGTTCGGGAGAATTGCAATTCAAACCTGTAGGAACCAAACTGAGTGTTTTAGAAACTGCCAATAAGATGATTACAATTAGCGATAATACCGCTACGAATATGATTATTGACCGTTTAGGTGGAAAAGCTAAGTTAAATCAGCGGTTTCGCAGTTGGGGTCTACAAAACACTGTCATTCGCCATCTCTTGGGTGACTTTAAGGGAACGAATACCACCAGTGCTAAAGATTTGGTAAGATTGTCAGTGTTAATTGCTAATAATAAGTTACTGAGTAGTACAAGCCACTCTAGAGTGTTAGATATCATGCGTCGTGTAGAAAACAAAAAGTTGCTACAAGCAGGTTTGGGAAAAGATGCGGTATTTGCTCACAAAACAGGAACTCTTGGAGTTATTCTTGGCGATGCAGGTATTATTGAGTTACCAGCAGGTAGACGTTACTTAGCAGGGATTTTCGTCAGAAGACCTTTTGATGATTTAAGAGCAAGGGATTTTATTAACCAAGTTTCGAGACTAGTTTATACATACCTAGATCAACCCAAGGTTTCCAATCTACCTGAATAATACTTGACGTTAAGTCATTTCGATTCTGGAGCCATAGATTGAACATACAGTATAGATCCGGAAGACTGAGGATTCTCAATTTTAAATTTTAGATTTGTTCTACGAATGAATTCAGGAATTTGTTCTATACAGGAACTACCGCTCGCAATATTGTGACCGCTCCTTACCGCTTGTAAAAATCTAAGCATATCTGGGCAATAATGCACAAATCTATGTAGGGAGAAGTTAGCGGTCTATCTTCATTGAAATCATCCTTAACGCCCTTGCTTGCTTTGGGCAGATTGCTCCGACCATTGCTTGACCAAGGATTCCCAGTTAGAGATAGCATAGAAGTTGTGACGCTTAATGCTAGATTTCTTTATCAAGTTATTTAGTTGATTCCACCACTGGCTCCATACGTGCTTTCCATCCTTCACGGAGAGATAGGCGGTTTCAGTGGCTCTCGTTCAGTCGGGGTCGGAATCCCCGTCTGAACGAAACATAAATGCTCTCTGCCCTCAGCATAGCTGCCTTCTTCAACATGGGTACTTGTTGTTTCTCAAGCTTCGGTTACTTTACCGCGATCGCTCCCGCAGAGGGGATCATCACCAAGTCAAACAAGTCTGGTGTTGATTAACCAAAAAGTAAGGGTTTTGAAGTTAGCGCTCGATTAAGAGAAAATAAAATGTAATATATAAAGGAGCGCACTCGTGAGTAAAAACCTGCCTCAAGGTCCAAATCGGGAAATTCTCCGTCAGTTGTCTAAAGAAGAACTGGTGGATCTTACCATTGAGCAGGCGATCGTTATCTTAGAGCTAATGAAAACCAGCACCTACCCTGAGCCAGAAAACCAACCGTCAGAAATTAATGTAGCACGCCCCAACATTAAAACTCTTCTGCCTACTGCCCCATTACCAGAACATATCAGTCAAAATATTGAGACAATCATAAATTTGCATACACGTAACGAAAAAAATGTCCCCAGACATCGACGAGTTGTAGAAGCTGTGACCGCTTTTTTCAGTCGTCCGCTCTTTTTGTACAGTGTTCTACTCCTGGTTGGTCTTTGGCTGATCATTAATTCCTTTCCCCATCGCTTCAACGTCCCGCAGTTTGACCCACCACCATTTACTTGGATGGACTTTTTGCTCGGCTTCGCCTCTTTGCTGATGACAATTGGAGTCCTGATTACACAGAATCGGCAAGAAAAAATGGCAGAGGAACGGGCACAACTGAGCCTACAATTGCACCTGCTATCAGAGCAAAAAATCGCCAAGCTTATTGCCTTAATGGAGGAACTGCGTAGAGATCTTCCCAATGTAAAAGATCGCTACGACCCCGAGGCTGAGGTCATGCAGCAAGCAGCCGATCCTTGCGCGGTGATCAAGGCGCTGGAAGAAACACTGGAACAAGAGCTGGCTGAACTCCAAAAGCCTGAGACATCTAACTAAGGGAAAAGAAACATAAAGGCAAGGATCCTAAAATAGGGTAAGTG
>JAQYWP010000869.1 GCA_029379285.1 Rhizonema sp. PD38 | reverse complement strand
ATATTGAATATTATTGACATAAAAATTTATTTTCCATTCAACTCCATTTAATGAACTACCTTTTGCTATTTTCCTCAAATTCATAATAGATTGAAGAATTCGAGTTTTTCCAACACCAGAAACACCAACTAAAAGAGTTAAATCGGAAAATTGAATTGGCTCAAAGCGCCATTCTAGCTCACGGTCATAATAACTTATCTGGTTTATTTTCACTTTTTTTCTCGTCAAAATGGAAGAAAATGAACAGCAGTTGCCGGACTCGGGGGAAACCTTTCAGTCTTGAGCCGTGGGGAGTGTTTCAGAACTTATATAGGACTGGAATATCATGATTTTAACGGTTAAAATTGTTCATGAGTCCTTTTTGCTCTGCTTGAACCATGACTTTGCATTCAGCCGTTGAATTTCAAGATGCGTTTGATGTTGTTGTAGTAGGCGCTGGTCATTCCGGTTGTGAAGCCGCCCTTGCGACTGCACGCCTCGGCTGTCGTACTCTGTTGTTGACACTGAACTTAGATAAAATTGCTTGGCAACCGTGTAACCCAGCAGTCGGTGGGCCAGCTAAATCTCAGTTGACACATGAAGTGGATGCACTTGGTGGGGAAATTGGCAAAATGGCTGACCGCACCTATCTGCAAAAGCGCATTCTCAACTCTTCGCGGGGACCTGCGGTTTGGGCTTTACGCGCTCAAACTGATAAGCGGGAATATGCGGCAGTGATGAAAGCGATCGTCGAGAACCAAGAAAATTTGACGATCCGGGAAGGAATGGTGACAGATTTGCTCCTCAATACTCATAATGAGGTCATTGGTGTCGAGACTTATTTTGGTGTAGCGTTTCAATGCAAAGCTGTCATCCTCACAACAGGCACGTTTTTAGGAGGGCGGATTTGGGTTGGGAATAAGTCGATGGAGGCAGGACGTGCAGGCGAATTTGCTGCTGTCGGGTTGACGGAAACATTGAACCGTCTGGGATTTGAAACGGGACGACTGAAGACAGGAACTCCAGCACGGGTAGACAGGCGATCAGTTGACTATAGTAAAATGACACTTCAGCCAGGGGATGAACCTGTAGGTTGGTTTAGCTTCGACCCTGAAGTTTGGGTAGAAAGAGAACAGATGCCTTGTTACATTACTCGTACCACAGCCCAAACCCATCAATTGATTCGCGACAATTTACATCTGTCACCAGTTTATGGTGGTTGGGTAGAAGCGACCGGACCACGTTATTGTCCTAGTATTGAAGACAAGATTGTGCGTTTTGCTGATAAAGAAAGCCACCAAATCTTTATTGAACCAGAAGGACGAGATATTCCTGAACTTTATATCCAGGGCTTTTCTACAGGGTTGCCTGAAAATTTGCAAGTACTGATGTTACGTAGTCTGCCTGGTATGGAAAATTGCATTATGCTTCGTCCGGCTTATGCAGTAGAATATGATTTTATACCAGCGACTCAATGTTATCCGACGTTAATGACAAAGAAAATTGCCGGACTTTTCTGTGCTGGGCAAATTAACGGCACAACAGGCTATGAAGAAGCAGCAGCACAAGGTTTGGTTGCAGGAATTAACGCTGCTCGTTTTGTTCGCTCTCAGAAGATGATTGTCTTTCCTCGCGAGCAAAGTTACATCGGTACGTTGATGGATGACTTGTGTACAAAAGACTTACGAGAGCCTTATCGAATGCTTACCAGTAGATCAGAGTATCGTTTAATACTTAGATCGGAAAATGCCGACCAACGCTTGACACCTTTAGGGCGAGAAATTGGCTTGATTGATGACCGACGTTATGGATTGTTTACTCGCAAGCAGGAAAATATAATTGCCGAAAAAGAACGGCTGTATGCAACGAGGGTAAAAGAACATGATGATATTGGGAAAGCGATCGCATCAAACACCCAGCAAGCCATTAAAGGTTCAATTACTCTAGCTGACTTGTTGCGGCGTTCAGGATTTCACTACGTTGACTTGGAGAGGTATGGATTGGGAAATTCCCATCTCGAAAAAGCTGAGAAAGAAGGTGCAGAGATTGACATTAAATATTCTGGATATCTTCAAAGGCAGCAAAACCAGATTGAGCAGATTGCCCGTCAGGCGCACCGTCAATTGTCTGCTGATTTAGATTACGCAATGATTGATACCCTTTCTAAGGAAGCACGGGAAAAGTTAAGTAAAGTAAAACCGCTTACTATCGGTCAAGCTACTCGCATTGGTGGCGTGAATCCAGCCGATATTAATGCCTTGCTGTTATACCTAGAAATACGCAAAACCAAGACTCCATCCGAGTTTCCGACATTAGCTTAACACAAGCTTCATGAAGTGCGAGTATAGTGGTAAAGTAAAACTTTCAAGAGGCTGGTATGATAGATGACATGAATTAAATAATGGCACTACCAACAGTCTCCGTATTCAAGATAAATTTAATACGTGAGAGGAATCAACTCGGCTAGTAAAGTCTTCTTTGGGGAGAGGGTGGAGAAAATTCAAAATTCAAAATTCATTTTTGAATAAACAGGACTTCGCTGATGCATGGATTGGACTTATACTCTTACACCCCAACGTGAAAAAAACCTTTACGAATCTTGTAGTAAGGGCGGAGTTTACACCGCAAAAAGCCACTATTCAAAATCGTTATGTCACAAGAAGCTAGCACCCATGTTATTATTTTGGAACCCTCAGAGGATTTGATCGCCAATGAAGCTTGGTCTATAGAAACCTATGCTGATGGTTTGATGGATGAACTCTTTGGCGATATCGACAATATTCTGGACAATCGTCATGCCCCAGTCACACGCTCCTCGCACGCGGCGAACTCGGCTTATCAATGGCATTCAGAGCTATACAACTCCATAATATTAGAACCTTCCTCCAGGTACTGGGACGTGACATCGGAGTTTCCAGAAGATGCACCGCTACAAAAAGTTGCGGCACCGCAAATTATTTTACCAGAGACAGTGAGTCGAGCAGTACAAACAGTTGATAGAGTTAGAAACAAGCACGTAGGTACATTGTTTGGAACTCCGCCTGTTGCTAAACGTGTTGTTCAACGTCGGAAATGGCGGCACACTTTGGGCAAAATGCTCTCGGCAGGAGCTACCTTAGGCTTTGTGTGCGTTGCTATCATGTGGGTGATGAACTCAGGAGTTCTAAATCGTCTGATTTCTCAATCGCTACAATTAAGCGTGCGATCGCCACAGCCAAATTTGCCTACAAGATCAGAACTTGATGCTGATTTGGTTGACTATATGCTGGGAGCGCTTTCAGCCATTGACAGGCATGAGGCAAGCAACCAAAAATTGCCACATTTAGTTTCCACTCTGACTCCAATAAACCAAACAGCCTACGCTTATCAGATTTCTCGACCTCCTGGCAATCTACCACCTCCTGTAGCTGCTAACAACACACGACCAACCCCAAGCCGTTCCACATCTGTTGTGGAGCGAATCTACATTCCTGTTTATCAAGCGCCACAGCCGATGCGCTATTCACCACCTCCCATTTCTGGTGTTTTTGGATCTTTACCACCAGTAACATTACCACCATCACAAAAGGTGGCACCGATAAAAACTGCCGTCAACACACCTAAACCACCTAAACTCACAAACACAACTAAGCTTGCAGCAGTGCCACCTAAACTCAAACCTGTAGCGATGCACACTGCCCCAATTACTGTAAAGCAACCTCCTAAGCCTTTACCTGTTTCATCCCCTATTGCTTCAAGAGAACCTTCTCCTGAACCTTCTCCACCCTCAGCAAAACCGGAAATGGTTACTGTAGCAACCGTTCCTGCTTCTTCCCAGATGTTAGAGGGATTGCTTGAGTTAGGAAACAAATCTGCCGCTTTATTTAAAATTGACGGTATAACTCGCCGCGTTGATATAGGTGAAAGTATTGGTGCCACCGGTTGGACACTCGTAGAGATCTCCAAAGGTGAAGCCGTTATCCGTCGCAACGGAGAAGTCCGCTCAATTTATGCAGGGCAGAACTTTTAACGATTGTCTTGTCGGAAACGCTGTGCGTACAAGAGCGTCTTTCACTCTTTAGACGCTCTTGTACGCCAAGAAATCGTCGAGTATGCGTAATATCATGTCCGGTTAATTAACCGTAATTTCCGTAAACACTGAACCCCACCACGCCAGTCACCTACGGCGGGAAACCCGCCTGCAGTGCTGGCTC
>JAQYWP010000105.1:10561-13716 GCA_029379285.1 Rhizonema sp. PD38 | reverse complement strand
GAATACTACGTCCATACTTCAAGCCCCTGAATGAGCAAAGCTCGCGGGGGAGAGTCCTCTCTCCCGCAGACTTTGCGCGTTATGGGGATTACATAGCTGCCCTCTGCCCGTGACTCATAGCTGCCTTGCCGCCCTTGGCGGCATGACCTCGATTTTTGAGAAAAAGATAAGCACAATTGCTGATTGACAAATTGTTGTTGATATAAAATTTTCACTGATAGTGTTTACACTTACACTTCACAAAAATGTCTATATACTCGTATACAGCAAGTAAAAAAATTCTTGTATGCTCTTACACAGCAAGTAGAAGTATTTTATAATTGCATGGATTTACCTATTGATATAACATTGTTCTTAGTTTAATGTCCATACTAGCATATGGTATATTCACGGGTGTTTAAGATACAGCTATACAGCTATAAAGCTATGCTACTATCCTCGCACACTCTATATCGTGGGACTTACACAAGGGCGTCGCATTCTACCTCGCTGCCTACAATCCTGTTTGTTCTTTTTTTAATTAGGGGCGGGTTTGCAAACTCGCCCCTACTTCATACCCATCTATGTAGTTTTTATTAAAACGGATTACATAGCTGCCCGTCGTCGGCAAACGTACTTCTGCCTTTGTTTATGAATAAAAGAGATATTGACGGGAGCGTTATTTCTCTTCCTTTATTCCGCCTTTATTTGAAAAAAGCCTTATGAAGATTATAGATTTGTAGGTGAACCACTATGTTTAAGACATTTCTCAAACAATTTCAGACGCAAAAAAAACTTCAGAATCAAATCCTGTTCCTGCTGCTTTTAAGCAGTATTGTTCCCGTACTCATCGTGGGAGGTTATGGGATTTTCTCTTTTACAAGTACCTTATCCAACGTAGCAAAAAGTAACTTAGAAAAGCAGCTAGATGATGAAGCTGATAAGATCCAAGCCATTACACAGGGGAGCAGTGATGATATTTTGTTTCTGAGCAAAACTCCAGAGATTAAAGGTATTGTTGAATCTAACAATAGAAGCGACTGGAACAAGCAGTTACAGACTACCTTTGCTAGTTTGATACAGACGAAGCCCTTCTATATGCAGATGCGGTATATAGACGCAAATGGGCAGGAAATCGTGCGAGTCGATGGGGACGGCACGAATATCAAAGTGATCCCTGCAACAGAACTGCAAAACAAAGGGAATCGTCCGTACTTCACTGCTACAATGAAGTTATCTCCTGGTGAAATTTATACTTCACCAATAGAGTTGAACCAGGAACGGGGTCAAATTGAAAGACCCTTTAAACCAACAATTCGTTACGCTACACCAGTTGTTGACTCATCTGGCAGAAAAAGAGGAATTGTAATCGTCAACGTATTAGCAAACAGATTCATAGAAATTGTCAAACAGGCAAACAAAGGTGGAAAAGAGGCGTTACTAGTCGATAGTCGTGGCTTTTACATATCCCATCCCAACCCTCAAAAAGAGTGGGGTGGTGATCTCAAGAAAAATGAGAAATTGGAAAACGATTATCCCTCAGAGATTGCCAAGCAAATCTTACATAGTCAACAGGGAGTTATCACTCAAGGGACTGACCAGATCTTAGCCTATGAAAGAATTGTTCTCAATCCAAAGGAGTCGGATTTTTTAATAGCTATTACCCAAGCCCCAAAGGATACCATTTATGCCTCTGTTAACTCGCTAAAAATCGTCGCTATCTTGATTATTTTGGCTTCTCTGGCTACAGTGCTACCACTGGGAATTTTGCGGGCACGTCAACTGACGAATTTGATTAAACAATTGATTAATGGAATTTCTGCTTCTAGCCAGCAAACTTTCTCTACCGTAGAACAGCAAGAACGCATAGTAAGTCTGCAAGCTGCCTCAGTGAATGAAACCACCGTCACTATGGATGAGCTAGAAGCTTCCTTCCGACAGTCAACAGAACAAGCACAAGCCGCCGCTATGGCTGCACAACAAGCACTTCAAATTGCGGAAAGCGGTAGCAAAGCAGTAGGGGTAAACTTGGAAGATATGTTCACCCTGGAAAAGAAAGTGGGAATAATTGCAGAGCAGATGCTACACCTGAGTGAGCAAGCCAATCAAATTGGCAGTATCTCCCAGTTCGTTTCTGACTTAGCTAACCAAACTAATATGCTGGCACTCAATTCAGCAGTTGAAGCTGTCCGTGCTGGAGAAAATGGTAAAGGCTTTTCCGTAGTTGCTAATGAGATTCGCCGATTAGCTGATCAGAGTCAGCGATCTGCTGAAAAGATTTATGTCTTAGTTTCTGAGATCCAAAGTGCAATTAATTCGACAGTTATGGTGACGGAGGAAGGTACGAAGAGAGTCGCAGCAGGGGTGCAAATCGCTCAAAAAACAGAGCAAGCATTTACTGGTGTAGAGGAAGCCGTCAACAAAGTAGTTTTGAACAACCAACAAATATCGCTGAATCTTAAGCAGCAACTTGATGGCATCCAACAAGTCGTTCAAGCAATGGACAGCATTAATAAGGGGGCAAGAGAAACTGCTATTGGGATCAATCAAACTAAGTTGAGCACTCAGCAACTTAATGAAATCGCTCTCAAACTTAAGGATATGGTTTAGCTGAGCAATTAATTATAGCTGCCTTTACTAAAATTTAGACGCAACTTTGACTTATTACAACTTGGTATAACCAATGATTTGTCATGATGATAGAAGATGAAGAACTGCGAAATCTATATCAAATTTCCAGCCAAGAACATTTACAAAAATTAGAAATAGAGTTGCGGCACCTGCAACAACACCCAGAGAATAACACCCTGTGGGAATTGTGGCAGGAAATTCATAGCCTCAGAGGAGACTCCAGAAGTGTCGGTGTAGAAACTGTAGAAGTCCTCAGCCATCAAATAGAAGAGATTATCGGGCAGATCGAGCGTCAAGAAATTTCCCTCAACCAAGAGGTGAGCGATCACTTGAGTATGGGATTGAATGCCATCGGCTTACTGGTACAAGAAGCATTAACCGGTCAACCAAGTGGCGTGGATACAAACCAGATCCTCGAGCATTTGAAGGCGGTGGTAAGCACATACCTTCCATCAGTGTTTGAATTCGTTGACAATAATACTATTCCCCAACTTGCCCCAACATACATTGAAGACGAAGAACTGCGAAATCTCTATCAACTTTCC
>JAQYWP010000105.1:0-10472 GCA_029379285.1 Rhizonema sp. PD38 | reverse complement strand
AATTCACAGCTTAAAAGGAGACTCCAGAAGTGTTGGCGTAGAAACTGTCGAAGTCCTCAGCCAACAAGTAGAAGAGATTATTTCCAGTCTCAAACGCCAAGAGATCGTCTTGAGTTTCGAGGTGAGTAGTAGCCTGTCTCAAGCATTGAATGCCATCGGCTTACTGGTACAAGAAGCATTAACCGGTCAACCAAGTTTCGTTTCCACAAACCAGATCATCGACGAGTTGAATGCTGCGGCTAGAAAATCCCAACAGCCACTGTTTGAAGTCGTTGACACTAACACTATTCCCAAAATAGAAGAAGAACTGCGGAATATTTATAGAATTACCAGCCAAGAACGTTTGCAGAAACTGGAAGCTGGCTTGCTAGATTTAGAAAAGCGTCCAAATGATGCAGCAACCTTGGAAGAGTTACTACGTCAGGCACACAGCCTCAAAGGAGACTCCAGAAGTGTTGGGTTAGAAACTGTGGAAATCCTGATTCACCAAGTTGAAGAGACTCTTTCAGGAATCAAATACCAACAAATAACCCTCACGCGTGATGTGAGCGATCGCCTTTTTCTGGAATTGGACTCAATCAGCAGACTGATCCAAGAAGCCGTAACTAATCAACCAAGTGAAGTTGATACAGTCCACAGCCTTAACGATTTCATAGAAACTGTAATACCAACTACTGAGGAATATCCACTTCTTCCTTTTGAATCGAACTCGTCTCTCCAAATTCCATTGGAAGTAGCAACTCAAGACTTACCTTCTTCCTCTCAAGAGATTGGTGAAGCCTACCGCATCGATACCATTCGTGTTGAAACTCGTCATCTTGATGCCTTAATGACACAAGCCGAGGAATTAACAGTCACTAAAATCGCAGTAGCTCATGGTACGGCTGAAGTCGAGGAATTAGTCACCTTGTGGGAAGAGTCAAAAGCATTTTACAACCGTGGGCGATCCCTTGATTCTTCATCCATGGTTAACAATCCTCTACTCGAGCGCCTAGAAAAAATCATCTACTCCCTCAGAACTTCAACTCAAGAAAGCAGCACGAAACTAGATATCATCGCTGGGGAATTAAGAGACAAAATTCGTACCCTACGGCTTCTCCCTCTATCCACCGTATTTCAGTTATTTCCGCGTGTGGTTAGAGATTTAGCAAGACTTCAATCAAAAAAAGTGGAATTAATTATTGAAGGAGGAGAAACAACCGCTGACAAAAGCATCCTCGAAGAAATTAAAGACAGCTTAATGCATATGATTCGCAACGCCATCGATCATGGCATTGAGACAAACGACGAACGAGAAAAACTCGGTAAACCTCCTATCGCCAAAATTTGGGTGAGGAGCTATCAAGCTACCAACAACATTATAATTGAAGTAGCAGATGACGGACGCGGGCTAGACATTGAGACGATTAAGCAAACAGCCTTAAAGCGTCGGCTTTATACTGGACAAGAACTGGCAACTATGACTTCAAGCCAGATTTATTCCCTAATTTTCTCTCCTGGTTTCTCAACCCGGACTTTTATTACAGAAATTTCTGGCAGAGGTATCGGCTTGGATGTAGTACGTACCAATGTCGAGCGGCTGAAAGGCAGTATTCAGATAGAATCAACTCCAGGTGAAGGATGTCTCTTCCGCATACAGCTGAGCCCAAACTTCACAACTGTCAATGCACTGCTTGTAGAAGTTCAAGGTGTTGCCCATGCCATACCCATTGAGTTTGTGCAAACAACTTTACTTGTATCCGAAGACCAAATTTCTACAACCACTGAAGGTACAAGCATTGCATTTGAGGGTCAAGATATTTCTGTTGCCAACCTAGCTAATTTATTGGAACTCTCAAATAGAAAACATCTCTCTGATAACACAAATACGCGACAAAAGAGCAATTTGCAACCTTGCGTCATACTGAAAGTTGGACTTGAGCAGGCAGGCTTCCTTGTCGATCACCTCTTGGATACTCAAGAGGTTTTCATCAAACCTCAGAGTCAGATCTTAAAACGAGTGCGTAATGTCATGGGAGCAACTATTCTGTCCACCGGAGAGGTTTGCATGATTCTTAACCCTCCAGATTTACTTCATTCCCTGCAAAAGCAAACCCCATCTTTTGTCTCCATCAAACCAAAAGAAATTCCCAGCAAGCCAGTCATTCTCCTAGTAGAAGACTCTCCCCCAGTTCGCACCCAAGAAAAACGACTTTTGGAAAGAGCAGGCTATGAAGTTGTCATAGCTGTGGATGGATTAGATGGCTATACCAAACTGAAAACCAGTCACTTTGATGCAGTGTTAACCGACGTGGAAATGCCCAATCTAGACGGGTTTTCACTAACTGCCAAAATTCGTCAGCATCCAGAGTATAAAAATTTGCCAATCATTATAGTCACAACACTTGCTTCTGAAGAAGATAAAAAGAGGGGGGCTGAAGTAGGAGCGGATGCTTATATCATCAAAGGCAAGTTTAATGAAAATGCTCTTTTAGAAATTTTAGCAAGACTAGTTTAATTGTCAGTTGTTTAATCAAAATGACCGATAATTTTTGAACGGGACTTGCCTTCGATTGCTTCAAAGTCATAAATTTACGTAAAGTCTGCCGGGGGAAGCTTATACCATTTCACTTTAAAGTTGATACATTTAGGCTTGCAGTTCTTAGGCAGGGGAAGCAGGGGGAGTGAATTGTATCAGAATTTTCGTGAAATGGTATTACACCCGGCGCGAGCTTTACAATCTTGGCATCCGAAGTGCGAACTGATTGACTCGCTATGCTCCAATCTAAAATATAAAATCGCATGACCAATAACCAATGCCTATTCGAGTTTTGTTAGTTGAAGATTCTCAAATTGCACTAATGATTTTGAAAAGTATTTTGAATTCTTCACCAGACATTGAAGTGGTGGGAGAAGCTTACACAGGCTTAGAGGCTTTGTCACTCATTCCCCAAGTTGAGCCAGATGTCATTTGTACAGATCTCCATATGCCCAAGATGAATGGTTTGACATTTACATCTGAAGTCATGGCACGCTATCCTCGACCGATTCTGGTGATTAGTGTCTCAGTACAAAAGGAAGATACTAATTATGTTTTTCAGCTTTTAAATGCAGGAGCGGTGGATGTTTTTCCTAAGCCGATCGCAGGACTGACAAAGGAGAATGAACTACTTAAGCAGCAGTTAATCAATAAGATTAAAATTTTATCTGGGGTAAAGGTATTGACCAAAAGACCTAGATATGAGATATCTTCAAAGAGCCTGGAGACAAGAAAACCTTCCGTTTTCGCAACTCAACTTGACTACAAACCCAAAATAGTCGTCATTGGTGCATCTACAGGTGGTCCCCAAGCTTTACAGGAACTGTTCACTCAGCTACCACAGAATTTTCCTGTCCCAATAATTTGCGTGCAACATATTTATGCAGGTTTTTTACGGGGACTAATGAATTGGTTAGCTAACAATTGTCGGTTATCAATTCAGATTGCACAGGTTGGCGATCTACCCAAACCAGGAAAGATTTATTTCCCACCAGAACAACAGCATTTAGAACTGGATGCTGTGGGTAGGTTTGTCTATTCTAATGCACCGCCAGTCATGGGACATCGCCCTTCTGTAACAGTCACATTCAAGTCCGTAGCTCGGTTCTACGGCAAAGCAACAGTAGGAGTACTGTTGACTGGTATGGGTAGCGATGGGGCGGAAGGAATGCACGATATCGCCTCTGCTGGTGGCTTAACTATTACTCAAGACGAAGCCACTTGTGTAGTATTTGGGATGCCGAAAGAAGCGATAAACTTGGGATCTGTCAAACAGGTTTTACCAATTGGTGCGATCGCACCAATGCTGCTGACTCTCTTTGAAAAACCGAAAGGGACATAGATTTGGGCAGAAAATTGCAGATGATTGAAAACTTATGAGGATCGCTAGGAAATTAAAGTGTCAAACACAGAATCTTTAAGTGCAAAGTTAAAACAGGCTTTTATTGAATTAATTACCAACCATACCGGTTTAGAAATTAGAGAACGAGACCAAGCAGATTTGAGCGAAAAAATACTCGCCAGGATGAAAGCTCTCAATTTGGATATTGCAGAAAACTACTATCAACTCTTAGCATTTTCTCCTATATATGGTCATCTAGAATGGCAGAATCTCATGACTAAGTTGACTAATACCGATAGTTACTTTTTTCGAGATCGAGGACAGTTAAATGTTTTGCGAAATCAAATTTTTCCCGAAATTATTCAACGAAAACAAAATAATAAAAGAATGCGCATTTGTAGTGCCGGATGCTCTACTGGAGAAGAACCATATTCGTTAGCTATTATTCTCAAGGAAATTATTCCCGCTTTAGAGCAATGGGATCTAATGATTTTAGGTGTAGATATTAATCAAGCTGCTATACAAAAAGCCAAAGTAGGAATTTATACTCCTTGGTCATTTAGGAATAATGATCCCAAAACAAAGCAGCAATATTTTAAGCTAATTGGCAGTCAGTATGAAATTGATCAAGAAATTAGTAAAATGGTTAAGTTTGAGTATCTAAATTTAGTCAAAGATTCATTTCCTCAACCATGCTCAGACCTCAAAGAGCTTGACTTAATTGTTTGTCGAAATGTTTTCATTTATTTAAAAGAATCAGCGATAACAAAGGTTTTAAATAAGTTTTACCAAGCCCTCCAACCATTAGGATATCTCCTCACAGGCCATGCTGAACTATTTAGTCAGAATTTATCCCTGTTTCATCCCAAAGTTTTTCCAGAAACACTAGTTTATCAGCGCCAGACAAATATTTAATTGATTATAAACACACAATGAAATCTCAATCATATCTCACCTTTAGCTTAAATAACCGTCTTTATGGTATCAACACTGCTTATATTAAAGAGACTTTTGCTCTACCGGAATTAACCCCAATTCTCAAAGCATCTAATGACATCGTTGGTACGGTTAATTTACGAGGAGATATTCTGCCAGTCATGGATCTTAGTTTCAGGTTTAGTGGCTATCAATCAGCAGACTATAGCTTGACAGATAGTGTGATTGTTTTGAAGTGGGAAGACTTCAGCGTCGGTGTCATTGTTAATGCAATCCATGAACTGAGAAATCTATCTACAGAAGAAATTACTACAGAATATAACGAACAAGCATTGGCAGAAGTTAAGCTTGAAAAGAGCATTGCAGGTATTGCCTATGGTGCTGAAAATATTATTATTTTGAGTAATCCTGAAAATTGGATTCGATACGGGGAAATCCAACAGGTTCTGTTTGTTTCAAAGTATTTGAACGATGAAATTCAAGAAGGTCTTAATGCTAACAAATTGTCAGCCAAAAATTCGGAATTACTATTGAGTCAACAGTCTGTATTTTGCACAAATGCGACTCTAGAAGAAAGAGCTATTTTTCGGGAACGCTCCGCTCAATTAATGCTCTCAAAACCGAAGCAGGATTTAAGAAATTTAAAACCGCTCACAGTATTTACTTTAAATAGCCATTTTTTTGGCATTGATTTAAAGATGGTGCGGGAGTTTGCTGAAATCCGCAAAGTAACTCCCGTTCCTTGTGTGGGAACGCAGATCATCGGGAATATGAACTTGCGAGGAGAAATTCTCACCTTAGTTGATATTTGTGGATTATTGAATCTACCGCGATTAGGTAGCTCTCATGGTTCCAAAGCGATCGTTGTGGAGGTTGAGAGTATAGTTGGTGGTGTAGTGGTGGAAGAAGTTTGTGATGTCATGTTCTTCTTAAACCCGCTAGACATAACAGCAGTGCCTGCTAGCGTGTATTCAAGTAATGATCAATACCTTTTAGGAACAGTTCCCTATCGGGACAAAATGATGAGTATTCTGAATTTGCCAAAAATTTTATTGCATGGTGGGTTTATTGTTGATGAGGTAAATTAATTTCAATACAATAGGGCTAGAAGCTGTAACTTAATTGTTAGACATAGTTACCCATTGTTGTAAATTTTGTTCCACTCTTGATGGATATGTACGGTTAGAATACGGTTTTCCACATTTTATAAATGCTCATTAATTTGTCATAAAATGACTATGGTGGTAGAGCAATCCTCATTAATCGTTGAAACAAAGGAAAAGAGCCATTCTTCAAAAATTAAATCTTACTTAAAGACCTTGTCGAGCAGTAAGATGGCGTGGAGCGGTATCATCGTTGAACACAACGTAGATTTAGCGACTGAAGTTCACTCTGTCATCTCCCCAGCACACCTAGTAACTATTCACTACGGACGTTCGGCAACTTTAGAATGGACTGCTGAAGGTCTTACAAAGAGGGCGCTTTTCACTCCTGGTGACATCACCATCAACCCGAGCGGCTTGATTATTTGGTAAAAATCTACCGCTTTCATCCTGTTTGGCTTTATTACGTTTGGTGAGATTTTTTAGATCTAAGTCCTCTACAAAAAATATCTTTTTGCTAATTTTTATAAGTCTATGACTTGTTTTGAAGTGATGTTCTTTACGAGAACGAGCAATTTTTTGATGTAGCTTAGCCTCCTTTTTAGCGAGCCTGCGTCTTTTGGCAGAATATTTCTTATTTGCGGCTTTCTTTCTAGAGATGCGAGCCAGTTTATCCTGGTTCTTACGAAAGGATTTCACCGAAGGTAGCAATTCACCTACTGAATTAGCAACGAAAACTTCACCATTTAATACAGCATCCAGACCAATAGAGTTTTCCTCTGTTGGAATAATTTTACCGAATGTAGCATCAGGAACTGTTTTGTCTTCTAGAGACAAACAAATATACCAGCCATCAGATTTTTTAGAAACAATACAAGTTTTCACCTTGAAGCCGTCTGGAATCGGACGGTGAAAAATTACCTCTACTTCGCCTATTTTAGGTAGCCTGATAAACTTGTCTTTTATCCAGCTATTTAAAATAGTTAATACGCTAGAGGAAAGTTCTGTAAAGGACTTCTTCGCTAATCTGGATGAGATTGACCACTTGCTGTGTTTCGCTGGTGACACGATGGGTGGAGGTGTTCTCACTGCGCAATGGTTCAGGCGAACTGATTGAAGGCAAAGGCTTGCGGAAGGTCAACCCGAATATCAAGAAGCTCTCACATGCTGTTGGTATTCTAGGGATGCCTGGTATGAATGCTTACTTCGGTATACTTGAAGTTGCTCGTCCGAAGCGTGGTGAAACAATTCTGATTTCTGGTGCTGCAGGGGCAATTGGCAGTACTGCAGGACAGATTGCAAAGCTCTTGGGCGCAAGAGTTATCGGACTAGCAGGATCATCCGAGAAGATTCAGATGCTGCAACATGATCTCGGATTCGATTTGGCATTAAATTACAAGTCATCGCAAATCGCAGAAGAGATCCTTTCAGCTTGTCCAAACGGTCCCGATATTTACTTTGATAATGTCGGCGGACAGACGAGTCAGACGGTAATGTGGACAATGCGTCATCCTGGGCGAGTGATTGAATGTGGTCAAATCTCAACCTACAATGACCAAGATGGTGGCTGGCTGGTAAATATCTGGCCCATCCACATGAATCAGTTGCGGCTAGAATCGTTTGTGGGCTACAGCTATGCTGAGTTTTTCCCTGCTGGCATTGCTCAAATAGCTTATTGGATTGAGCAAGGAAAAATCAAGCCTCTTGAGACAGAAATCGTGAGTATCGCTTTTAAACAAAGAATTATAGCCATCCCTAAATGGCAAGCAAAATCTAGAGATGCGATCGCCCTGTTTCTTTCCCGGACTCGTATTAATTCCTCTCACACAGCACAGATAAGCAGGAGTGAACGTACAGTCATTACTTCTCTAGATATCTCTGAACGATTTGCAGCAATTCTTGGGGTTGTGGAGGCTTGGTTAAAAACTCAGTTGCACCAACTAACTGAGCACGGGCACGGTCAATAGGCGTATTCTTAGCTGTGAGGATAATAATTGGTGTATTTTTAAATACGGGGGTTTCTCGCAAAAATTTACAGATGCTATAGCCATCAGCATTTGGTAGCAGCAAGTCTAGTAAGATTAAGTCAGGTTTGTGTTCGATGAGTTCGCCAAACCCCCGCATCGGTTCTGCAATACTTAGAACGTCATATCCAGCTGGCGTTAAGATTTTTTTTAGGGTGAGAGTCAGCACAGGGCTATCGTCTATGCAAGCAATTAAAGGCTGTTTCTCTTGAAATTTGAGCGACTTGTCTGTTAGAGAACGCTTTTCAGTTAGTGGCTGTTTAACAGTTGGTACTGGTAAATCTGGAATTTCTTGGAGTTGCAGTATACCTTTTTCAACTAAGGGGATTAAGGAAGTCATTACCTCTGTCACCGATTGTTCTAATTGTGTAGCAATATCCCACAAAGTGAACTTACCATTGAGATACTCATCTATGATGGGAAGCATTTGTGGATCTGCCTGCTGCAGCAAAACTGGTGCAAGGGTTGGACTAAGGTGCTCCAAGCCAGTAGCCTGCCATTTTCGCTGTATTTTCATTGCTTTGGTAAAAACTGATTGTATTCCTTGGGTAGACAAAGACACAACCCGGCAGTAAGTCGATATAGTTTCTTGGTGAGATGACCAAAAGCTCTTTAAATCCGGATCGCTGATCAGATCGAATAAACATTCTTCAAAAACAGTACGAATCACTGAATTGGCTTGAATCAAGCTCAGTCGCTTTTGGTTGAGTCCAAGATCGAGGAGTTTACATTCCCAAGGTTGATTGCCCGATAACTGGGAGAACTCAGCACTCCAGTCCCATTTCGGACAATGTTGCTTCACAGCTCTGTCCCAGCGCCTCACTGGATGAACTTCACCTATAGCATATAGCAATTGACCGCGAGCAAGATAAAGATTCCAAATGACTGAATGGTTTCGTAGGATTAGCTCTCCATCACCATATTTATTGAGGTGGTCTAATTCTTTAGTTAAATTTGTTAGTGTCATTTTGTTTACGTAATTCCACCATTATAATTAATGACATTTTATTAAGTCGGTAGTCATGGATATTAAATATAAATAATAGAGAAACTACTGTTATAAATCAAAGTAATTTCTCACCTCTTACTTGCAAAGTTAAGTATAATAATATACTAAATATTTAAAAATACACTATACTACTTGTAGGTTAACAGTAGTCTTTCATTAGCATTTCTTCAAAAAACAATATCTTTTATAAGTATAAAATAATACTTTTTTATCAAATGCCCGTAACTCACAGTGGCTGATGCGAGCGTGAGTGCTAGTCAAGGGAAAGAAAAAGTTTTTAGGAAAGCCTTTCTGCCTTACTGTTGTTGACAGTATGAGACTTGAACTTGAAAGCCAAATCAAAAATTTCAATGTTCATCCATTAGCTGTGGTTCAAATTCCCATCTAATTGCCGTAACTCCTATAGCAATCCTCCGCTTCCTTTGTGAAAATTGAAGATATAGATCCCCGACAACTATACGCGCGCGTCGGAGATATTTTCATATACCAGTATTGCCCACGCACTCGAGCGCTCTTCGGGCTAACACATGCCCATGACTCATAGCTGCCGTGCCTATGCGTAAGTGCTGAGAATGGCGATCGCTCTTGATGTTCGTAAGTTCATGTCTCAACATAACGCTCGACGAAGAGGGTTTTTGATGTTAAAGAAGAGCTTGAGTACACTCTATGAAATATTTTCGATTTTCGCCATTTGTGTTACTTTTCTCAAACGGCAAAAACCTTTATTTGTATCAAAAGATTCACTGAAAATCCTCTGAAACATATGAACAAGTTCTTTGGGTTTCTAACGACAACATTCCTGTTATCGACTTACTTTGCTCGTCACTCAAGAACGATTTACACCCAGTTCCCTAAGCTTACTCTACTTAATTTGTTAAGAACAAACTATACCAAATTAAATGAGCTTACCCTGAGGTTTTTCGCCCTTGATAAAACAAGTTTATTATCTGCTTACTACTACATTTTACATCTCTCATAAAATCAGTATCAACTATTTTTGAGCCTCTTTTAGATAATTTTGTCTATTTACATCAAAAGACTTCTAATCAAGAACTATCAAGCCTTTTTTTCCTTGATAAAGCTAGGTTATTAGCAAGTTACTACTACAATCCATATTACAATTCTAGTTAATATCAATTAACTTCAAGCTTTTTTGCGCTAATGCAAGTTAATTTGCATCCAGTGACTTTTTATCAAGAATTATCTGAGTTTTTCGTCTTTTGCAAAGCTCAATTAATATCGGGTTACTATTAGAGTTAATTCTCGAATCCAGTCAGAATAAACCAATTTCAAGCTTTTTTAGGCTAATGAACGTTGATTTGCATCCAGCGACTTCTGATTAAGATCTCTTTGAATTTTCTTCCTTGGTAAAGCTTGATTAATATCAATTTACTATGAGAGTGAACTATCAAATCCAGTCATAATCAACTAATTTCAAGCTTTTTTGCGCTAATACATGTTGATTTGCATCCAGCGAATTTTTATCAAGAACTCTCTAAGTTTTTTGTCTTATATAAAGTTAGATTATTAGGATGTTAAC
>JAQYWP010000868.1 GCA_029379285.1 Rhizonema sp. PD38 | reverse complement strand
ATATTTCTCTAAGGAAATTGGATGCTTCATCATGCCCGCGTAAATTTTGAAGTGTCCTCGCCATCCTCATAAGTACCCACGGGTTACTATAGCGCCTGCTAAATTCCTCAGGCAGTAAATGAACGTTCAAGACACAGTTATGGCTCAGAGTTTGCTCGGCGAAAGGTTCATTTAGCGCTCACAGACAAGCTCAGTAACATCACCAATAACAGTTATGATTGTCTCGCCGCCTGTAGCTCTGGGGTGGCTTGACAAACGCTCGTCCGTTCCAAAGTTTGGTTTGTCGAAGATTTTGGGCGATCGCTCTTTGATTGGCAAAGACTTCAATCTGCAAAGAGCGTGATCGCGCTTCAACAGTACATGGACGACAAATCGGCACAAAGCCTTGGGTAAAAAGGGCGATCTCAACTCAAACGTCCTTGTTAAATCGCCCCACCACCGCGATCACGAATTAGGAGCAAATCCAGAAGAAAAAGTGGAGAATAGCACTCAATCCAATTCCATGTCTAAATCCGCGCCTCATAATACGGGCAGGTTTGATGAAGATATCGTATTTGCTAAGAAGTTCTCTCGATTAGACCTGCCCTTACTGAAGTCTTTTATGTTATAACATTGACAATTCTTCCCAAAAATATTTTTGGGAAATTTTCAGAAAATCATAACCTGAGAAGGAATGTCTTGGAAAAATTTGTATGTTGAACTGGAACTAGAGTTAGAGGGTTGGACTCAATCAATTAAATAGTTTTAACTTTAAAACCCTTAAGTTGATGCGTTGAGGAGTGCTTAAAATTATTATGTGTGCCTATTTTATCTCCGATTCAGGTTCCACTGGTACGGAAATGACTATAAGTCAAGAAAAACAAAAGTTGCTGATGCAAGGTGAGATTTTGGTGGAAACGCGATCGCACACGGCATGGGGTGGTGCTGTAACCGCCTTGATGTATGTGCCTTTAGTGCGCTCAAACGTATGGCAGCAACTTACTGACTATCCGCGTTGGGTGCAATATTTTCCTGATGTCACCAGGAGCGAAATCGTACAACGAGGTGATGTCAAGCGTCTGTATCAAGCAGCACAAAAAGCCTTTTTGTTTTTCACCGCTCAAGTGGAAATTTACCTGAGTGTTGTGGAAGATTTAGGGCAACAAATTCAATTTCAGTTAGAGAAAGGGAGTTTTCACGATTTTAATGCTAATTTAGAGCTAAAAGACTGCAATTCTGGAACTTTATTAACTTATACCGTGCAAGCTACCCCTACTATTCCCATTCCTTCAATTTTCATTCAGCAAGCAATGAATTTTGAATTGCCTACAAACATGCGTAAGATGCGGCAAGTGCTTTGTAAAGGTCAGCAATAAGCATGTCACAGGCAAAAGAAATTTTGGAGTTTTGGTTTGGCGATCCCGAAAAACCGGATTACGGCAAACCAAAACGTTTCTGGTTCACCAAAAAATCTGAATTTGATGAAGAATTACGGATTCAGTTTTTACAAGATTACCGAAAAGCGGCAGCAGGATATCTAGACGATTGGATTGAGACACCTGAAACATGTCTAGCACTGATTCTGCTACTGGATCAATTTCCGCGAAATATGTTTCGCCGTACTCCCGAAGCCTTCGCGACTGACTGGGAAGCATTATCAGTGGCGCAGCATGCCGTTGCACAAGGTTATGACCAAAAATTGCTTCCTGTAAAACGTTGGTTTGTTTACTTGCCCTTTGAACATAGTGAAAATTTAGAGCATCAACAGCAAGCAGTACGATTATTTCGGCAACTGAGGTTTCACCATGAAAGTGCAAGTTGTATTGAGTACGCAATGCGTCATAAGTCAGTCATTGAAACTTTCGGTCGTTTTCCTCATCGCAATGCGATTTTAGGACGAATTTCTACTCCAGAAGAAAAGGAGTTTTTGAAACAGTCTCGCTCATCTTTTTAAGAGCGCTCCGGAGTAATCTAAGATCCCCAACAACTCTTACGAAGTCGGGGATCTTAGCTAATATGATGCACTACACTGTCGGATTTCATCCCCAAAAACCCAGCCTTGAGTACCATCAGAAAGTCTAACTTGTGCAAAATCACCTTTAGATTGAATGAATAAGACTTTCTCTCCTAAAGAAAGTTGTTTCAATGAACCAACTTCTGTTTGAGGTTCGGGACGTAGTTTAGCTAAGTATTTTCCACCTGTAGGAGACACAACACGACACAGTTGCGGTTGTTGTGAGATGAAATTCTGTCGGGAATCGTTTCTCCCTAAATTTCCAGTTTTCAAAAAAATTAAACCACCAAGTACACTGACAAAAGCCGCGACACCCACTCCCATGAATGGCTGAACTTTACTACGTGAGGATGGAGAAGCTCGAAAATATTGCTTCGGTGGAACTGTGGGTGGAATGTTCTTGCAACTGTATATTTTCGATATCCTTGCAGTTTGAGGTACAGGTTGTTGTGGTTTAACATGAACAAGAGCATATTCCCTAGGAGTGTACCCGGCAGGATATTCCTTGCGCGTAATGCTACTTACTTTAAAATCCTGTAATCCCAAGCGTAGATGGCTTCCAGTAGCAAGTGGTATTTCACCAGCTAAAAGCAATTGTCCATCAATAATTGGAGGATTCTTCTGGCGCAGATTTCGTAAATAAAACCTCTGCTTTTCGGAATGAAAAAAGATTTCTATGTGGAGACTGGATATTGTCGGATCTGGGACAACAATATCACACTCTTGGGGATCGCGACCGATGCGGATTTTACCAGGATTTTTACTTCGTTGCCTCTCGAGGATTTTGCGGGTTTTTACTTGTCCATTTTCAAGCCATTCTAGAATCAATTCATGGAGAATTGTCTTGTCATCACTCGGACTTACCAATTCTTGTAGTGCTTCTAAAACCTCAGTTGCCGTTTTGTAGCGATCTTTGAAATGATAATGTGTCATCTGAGTTAAGATAGTAGCTAATTCCGCACTCACTGATGTCATGTGTTGCCACAATGTCTCTCCTGTTTCTAAGTCATCTTGAAGTTCTTGCGGATGCACTCCTGTCAATGCTTGAATCCCCATCATTCCCAAAGCATAGATATCACTACTGGGGCGCGGCAAACGTCTAGTCTGTTCGGAAGGCATATAACCTCGAGTTCCAATGACTAGAGTAATGTTTTGCCTTGCTACCCCAATTGCTGTTTGGCTTCTTAGTTGCTTGATTGCTCCAAAATCAATCAGAACTAATTTCTGATCTGAGGCACGTCTGATGATATTGTCTGGTTTAATATCCCGATGAATAACTCCTTGATTGTGAACAAATTCTAAAATCTCCAAGATCTCAACAAGCATTTCAATAATCTGATTTTCAGTCCACTTTACCCCTGGTGCTAGTTCCTGACTTAAAGGATGCCCATCAATAAAATCTTGCACCAAGTAAAATTCTTGGTTTTCTTCAAAATAAGCCAAGAGCCGGGGGATTTGTTCGTGACTACCCAACTGTTGCAGAGTTTCAGCTTCTTTTTGAAAAAGCTTTCTAGCAGTTTCTAAAATCTTAGGATCGGTACTAGTCGTTTTGAGATGTTTGAGGACACAGTTAGGGTTCCCTGGAAGATGAATGTCCTCTACAATATATGTTTGCCCAAAGCCTCCTTCAGCTAAGACTTTAAGGACTTTATAATGTCCTGCTAGTAACTGACCAATCATATTCTAACGGTAATTAATAAAAAATATTGTCATGTCCTACCTAACTATCTAATACCCAATTGGTATCGGTAGTCTTGTTTAATTGTTAAAATCTTAGTCTGTCAGGCTTTCCCATCCCAAACCCAAAATTTAAAATTGGTATAACTTTTTTTGTTTGTTAACATTTTATGGAACATCCAAATGCTTTTCCAAGAAATAAGTAGCTTAAAGTCTCAACTCACATCATCTTTCTTCAGTAGCCAAGAATGAAATAATCCTGGTATGTTAATGAATAACAAATCTAATCAAGCAGTGTTGCCAGTTTGGCAGGTTTTGCAAATATTTATAAATTGGCGGAATGACAACCTACTTGATTCATTTAGTCAAATTTACAGATGTCTTGGTTGAAATTATATATATATCAATACCAGACGAGAATTTAATCTATTGAATTCATGAATTAAATACAGGGTAAGAGCATCTCAATCAGGCTTGACACAAGGAATCAGAAGAATCTAATAT
>JAQYWP010000867.1 GCA_029379285.1 Rhizonema sp. PD38 | reverse complement strand
TTAGGGACTTGCGGAGAAATAAAATACCAGGCATTCTAGAAGAGAGGAAGCGCGGATCTACTCGTGCCTGCTCTAAATCTCTAGAATTGGAATCTCAGGGTTCATGCTCACTGACAACATCAAATCTACTTTCAAAGATGCAGCCCAAAAACTAACTGGCAATTGCAAACGAGACTTCATGGCAAAAGTTACCGAAGATTACTTCGGGAGTTCAGCCCGCACTCGCAGAAACAGCTTTGGGATGGAATCGTCATAGTGTGCAACTCGGCTTGCATGAACGAAGGACGGGGATAGTCTGTGTAGAGAACTATCAGGCAAGGGGACGACACAATAGTGTTGAGATTTTGCCCAACTTAGAAGCAGATATTCGTTCATTGGTAGATGCTCAAGCTCAAGCTGACCCAAAATTTCAATCTACATTTTTATTTCTATCTGCGCGCATCAGTGCTAGAGCGGTATGAGAAACATTAGTGAGTGTTCAGGGCTACAATGAAAGCGAATTGCCGTCTCGCCAGACATTAGGAGAGATTCGATTAGCGCTTGGGGTATCGCCTAAAAAAACACAAAAAACGAAACCCTTGAAAAAGATTCCCCAAACAGATGCCATTTTCGAGAATGTGTTCCGGGAGAATCAGGCATCAGATAAGGCACCTGCCTGGAAATAAAATACCAGCCTTCTTACAACGAGTATCTGTGTGTGCCGACAAATTAACCAACCAAGGCTGGTATTTTATTTTTAAGGATCTCCCTAAGAATTTCAAATCGTTGCGAGTGTCTATCGATACCAAAGCCAAGGTGAAGATTGGCAACCTTTCCAGAGGTGGAAAAGCTCGGACTCTGGAGGCAAAACAAGCAGATGATCACGATACACAGTGGCAAGCAGTCTTAGTTCCTTTTGGCATTCTCAACACCCATAGTGATCAACTATCGATTTACTTGGGTCAGTCGGCTGAGACCAGCGATTTTATCGTCGATTGTTTAACCGCTTGGTGGAATGAGAATCAACATGATTACCTTGATATCGATGAATGGGTGATTGACCTCGATGGTGGTGCCGCGACTCGTAGTAATCGCACACAATTTATTAAACGCATGGTTGAGCTGTCTCAAGCAATTAACCTAAGAATCCGACTGATTTACTACCCTCCCTACCATAGCAAATACAATCCAATAGAGCGGTGTTGGGCTACCCTAGAGAACTATTGGAATGGCGCAATTTTAGATTCTGTTGAAACAGCAGCACACGCTTGCTGCCAATATGACTTGGAAAGGAATTGCACCCATTGTACATCAGGTTGAAACCATCTATGAAAAAGGAATTAAGGTTCTCTTACAAGAGTTAGAACAATACCAACCTTTCTGGCAGCCTTCTGAAAGACTACCTAAATGCGATATCACAATTTTCCCCGCTTGACTGGTATCTTATTTTCTTGCAAGTCCCTTACAAACATTATTATAAGTTTTCAACCGAATATGATATTAGACATCAAGAGAAATAACGTAAGGATGTTCTGTGTATGGTACGTCTGTTCGCCCCTACCAAGGGTAAAAACGCACTGCCAATATCACTATCTGCAAGGGAGCATTATAGCAGGGTGAATAGAAAAAGCAGGTCGATTTTGAGAATTGGATAATTGATTTCTTGGAGTTCCTTAATCAAAGTCTGTTGGATAATTCGGATGGCGATAATGCTCAAACACGCGAGCGATTTGAATTGGCACGACACGAGTTAGAGAAAGTTGTGGAATCTCGTGTTCTCCGAAGAATTCTGCACCTTCTGTTTCAAAACTCTCTGTAGCCGTGCCACCTATCAACTCACACTGAAAAAATAGCTTGTAAACGTAATATTGGGATGGTGGATGTCCGTGACGGGGATTACTTCTATCGTAAACTGCCAACAGCTTTACTGCTTTTGTCTGATAGCCTGATTCCTCGTACACCTCTCGCACAACGGCTTCACTTGGTGAATCACCAATATCTGCCCATCCTCCTGGTAGCGTCCAACAACCATCCTCTTTTTCTTTAACTAACAGAAGCTTATCATCACGGAAAACAGCAGCACGCACATCTATCTTGGGAGTGGCATAACCTTTCTCTTTGTCGAAGAGATCCACAACGTAGCTTGCTTCTGCATTAGAGTAGGTTGCCATCATGTCTGCGGCAATCCGACGCACCTGTTGAAAGCGTTCTATGTCATAAGGGTTTTCACTAAAAGTGAGACCATTTTGGGCGATCGCCTGTAATTTTTGTCCCCATTCCAGCCACTTAAAACTCATAAACTCTCCTCCATATACTATTTTGAGCTTTCGAGCCTAAAGTTGAATCTTAACTTGTAAATCTTGCCTGGTAATCTCCTGGTTCAATTCAGGCAAGAGCAACAGCATTTTTGGTTCCAGTACAAAAGCTGCTGTGATTCAATTTGAAAAGAATGGTAATCAAGCTTCTATTACTGAAGAGGCTGTATCTTTTATTACATTGATGAGATATTTACTTTTCGCGATCTCTCCTCAAACATTTCCGGTTGCATTGTTCTGATAATATTGATCACAAAATCATTGAGAGCGGTCCATCCGACTTTAAAAAAGTTGTCATGCAACCTGATATCATGCCCATACGGGGAGTACGGTGGCGTATTCCCATTGTCCTCGCCGTGACCGTGTTCGTCAACTACCTAGACCGCAACAATCTCGCGCTAGCCCTGCCACGTATAGCTCAAGATTTTGGTTGGAGTAACCGAGAGATTGGTTCAAACGGTGAATTACTTTTAGCTGCCTTCTTTTTGCCATATGCTGTGTCGAATATATTGCTTAGTAGAGTTGCTGAGCGATTCGGTTCCAAGCGCAGTGTGATCGCAGCAATCACAGCGTTTTCGCTGTTTACTATTCTGAGTGGATTCTTCGGGCAGTCGCTGACTTCACTGATTGTGCTGCGCTTGCTTCTGGGTTTCGGTGAGGGTGTTCATATCCCAATGCTGAGCGTACTTACAAGTCGGTGGTTTCCGGTAAGCGAGCGATCGCGAGCCAATGCGATTTGGGGGGCAGGAATTCTACTTGCTACTGCAACTGCGCCACTGATTATTGTCCCATTGATTAATATCATCGG
Source organism: Rhizonema sp. PD38 (assembly GCA_029379285.1). GTDB lineage: Bacteria > Cyanobacteriota > Cyanobacteriia > Cyanobacteriales > Nostocaceae > Rhizonema. The sequence goes on along the minus strand of JAQYWP010000867.1, from coordinate 1,074 downwards.
TTGGCGTCCCACTTTTGCTGCGATTGGTGTGGTTGGTATGCTAGTTTCTATTCCGCTCGTTTTGTCAATAGTACAGGATGCGCCCGATTGTAACAGTAGTGTGAGCGACGCTGAATTGGCGTATATTCGCGCGGGGCACAAAATATCTGATGTTGCAGGTATAACAACTTCCCAGATAAGCTACGTGCGCTCAAAGCGATTTTGGCTGGCAGTTCTCGGTGGCACGCTGAATGCGTTCTGTGCCTTTGGTATGCTTAATTGGTTACCGACTTACTTCAACCGCGCCAAAGGAATCGACTTTGAGCGACTGGGATGGCCACTGTTTTTGATTTTTGCAGTAGGTATCATCGGCGTCGTCTTCATGGCTTTCCTGGGCGATCGTCTCCAGCGCCGAACGCTGCTTGCAAGTGTAGGTTTTTTAATAGCAGGCATAATGGTATACATCGCCTCAAGTATCAACACATTAGAACTTTTAGTGTTGTTCTTTGCACTGGCTGTATTTTTCCAGAGCACCTACACTGCCCAAGAATATGCCATCGTTCAACGCCTATTGCCTCCTGAGCGAATTGGTGCTGGTACAGGACTATACAACGGGCTTGCTGTACTCTTTGGTGGTGTTGGTGGTTCGCTTATCCCCGGCTCGATTGTTGCTATGACTGGGAGTTTCGATGCTGGAATGTTCAGCATCGTTGTGGGTGCCTTGATTGCGGCGTTTGTCATGTTACTTTTAGCGCGAACGATCAAGTATTAAAGTAGAAACCCACCAGTTTTGCCTGCATATCAATCATGGAAAAACTCTCTGTTGATAAAAAAAGAGCGATCGCACTTGCCTGTACGAATGTATAACAAGCACTCAGGACAACACACTTAATCATGTTGGCAAATAACTTGAATAGACATCAGCGAGAAATGATGTAGGGGCGATCGCCGATACTGCGTTCTGTGTAGGATACGGCACCAATTACCCCTAACAAGCATTTCAACAAATGCATAATTAATTGTCAATCCATGTCTAATGTGTATCGGCTCAATAAATCGGGGGTAGTGGTAACTGTGAGCGGGGAAGTGCCCTTA
>JAQYWP010000866.1 GCA_029379285.1 Rhizonema sp. PD38 | reverse complement strand
TTTTCTTCTTTTCACTACTGCACTTTTTGTCTAATTTGTCAATGCGTAAGTCCTGAATTACACAAAAACCCCACAATAAATACTGTGAGGTCATCTCATCGATTTTGAGCGTTGTAGCGATGCACTAGGCTACGGCGTTTCTCCCCGTATCGCACGCGCTGTGAGTGTCGTCAAATCCCATAAATCAGATCACACCTGAAGACATACGAAAAATTTGAAACACTAACTTCTTAGTGTTTCAAAGATATACTTCGTATTAACTACTAGTTAAGCAGTTAAGCAGGAAATATTGTTTGGATAATCAGTGTTCTGATGAACCCAGAAAAACCAATAGCTAGCAAAGTACTAGTAAAGAACAAACCTATTCTCTGATTAGAATCTAGTTTTTGATCTTCTCTACCACCTGTAAAGAATAAAGACCAAGCTTGAGAAGCATTGATAGTCTTAAAGCTATTAAAGTCAGATCGGAAAACAACCGGACTGAATAGCTCAGGAGATTTGAGGTTGAAATTATTTGTCATGTAAATAAGTATAACAATATTCTTTACAAATAGCTAGTTTTCTGATATTTTCATACAGACAAAGGCAAGGTAGACATATCGAGGGTAGCGGAATACCCAGATTAGCGTTGCCAGCTTCCTGTACTGTGAAAACATCGTGTCCCATTCTCCGAAGCAGTTCGCTCACTTTCCGTGGAAACTGCTCATCAGCATAACGAGTTTAAGTAGGTCGGCGATCGCTACTCCCTTCCCTTTTCATCCCAACCGTTCAGCTACAATCAGACTATTCACCGATTGATTCCCTAAATGTAGTATGACTATTCCTCTACCACCGAAACTCAAAAGTCTTCCAGCGAGCCTTCCTACTGAGGGTGCAGTTCGGATTGAATTGTCAGAAGGCATCCCTATCTTTCGCGCGTCTAGCGCTGTTCAAAATTGCATTGAAGAATTATTGGAAAAACAGCATGATACCTCATTGAGTGCAGAGGAAGAACAAGAACTGGTAGCTTATGAAGAAATGGATGACTACCTGAGCTTTGCCAATCGGACTATTCGTAATCTGTCTCTTATCCGAATTTAGCAAGCAATAAATGACTATACCTGATGAGTTAATTACCATATTTGACCGCATCCTTGACGGTAATCGAGATGAAAAGGATATTAACTTACTGCGGCAAAATCTTTTGGCAGTTAATGGTCAAAATCAAGTGCAGTTAGCAAAATATATTACTAACACACCTTCGGTAAAGGAACTTCATCTTGGCGATCGCACTTACTATGGTACAGATGCCGAAACCATTAAGGCCGCCCTTCGAGAAATATTGCCAGAGATAATTTACAGCATTGGTATAGAAAAGTTGCCTCAAGAAAATGCTCTAATTTCTCGCCCACCTAATTTTTCCCCTCAAACCATAAGTGAAAAGTTTGTAGAAGCAAGTAATTCACAGACGCAACGACTTCCACCTGTACCTACTCCAGCTATCACAATCTTCGAGTTTGAACAGGTGAGTGTAGATGCTCAAGGGAGAGAAATTAAGTTTTGCGGTAAACAGGCAGAGTATTTCGTAGAAAATCTGGGCAATAGTGTTTTACTGTCCATGGTTTCAATTCCGGGTGGTAAATTTCAAATGGGCGCATCTGTCGATGAATCTGAATCCCTTGAAGATGAACGTCCCCAACATCTAGTTACTATAAAACCTTTCTTTATGGGTAAGTATCCCATTACTCAGGCGGAGTGGAGAGCGATCGCCACTTTGCCAAAAATCAAACACCACCTCAACCCCGATCCATCTTACTTTAAAGGAGATAACTTACCCGTAGAACGAGTGTCTTGGCATGATGCACATGAGTTTTGTGAGCGACTCTCAAGAGAAACAGGACGACAGTATCGCTTACCCAGCGAAGCTGAATGGGAATATGCTTGTCGAGCTAGAACCTCAACACCTTTCCATTTTGGCAAAAGAATCACAACGAATTTAGCCAACTATTGTGGACAAAACGAGAATATTAAGGGTGTCCATCGCCAGCAGACAACTGAAGTTGGTAGTTTTCCAGCTAATGCCTTTGGATTGTGCGATTTACACGGGTTAGTCTGGGAGTGGTGTGCTGACTATGAACACGAAGATTATCAAGACGCACCATCGGATGGTAGTTCATGGCTCTGTGATGGAAATTCGGAATATCGAATTTTGCGCGGAGGTTCCTGGGATTCTTTTTCTCGTTTCTGTCGTTCTGCATCTCGCTTTTCTTCTGATGCAAACATCATTGACAAGGAATTTGGTTTTCGGGTTGTCTGTTGTTGAATGTAAGATGTGCGCTCTTATTGGGAAATTAGTTGAAAAATTCTTGCCTTTACATCTACAATAGACGATGAATCTGACAGTTGTATACTCGTCTCTCGGCGGATTTGAACCTTAGGATTTATTAGTGCTTTCCTACACGACTCCCTATAAGGGTGAGAAAGCCAATTCCAACTTCCTACAATGGCAAACTTAGTATCGCAAACCAATATTTTTTCATTTGTTCCCCTGCTTTCTATATGTATTTCTCCACCTAAGTGAATTAGATGTGATCCTGGATATTGGGAAAATAATTCTTTTAAATTATTCTCAACTATAGCATCATTATTATCATTTCCCTCGCTACTTTTGTTTCCGTAAATTACTGTTACCTTTACCCCTCTTTCCAAAACTGAAACAATATCATTAATAAACCGTTTTGGTTCATTCCCCCGAATCCAAGGCGAGACAATCATCAGTTCCTGTTCAGCTTGTTCAATAGCTTCTCTAAAAACTGTTAAATGGTCACAATCATAAAGTAGAGTAGAACCAAGCTGCGAAGGAGGAATTTCTGCCTCAGTTTTGTACTCGGAAATAACTCCCTGTTCTCGAATATGTTCCACAAGCTGACGGGTAAAGTTTCCTTTCTATAGCCTGTGAAGATTACCAACCAAAATAAATAGTTCTTTTGCTCTCGATACTGCAACATTAAGAAGGTTTGGTCGCTTGTTAATCCAATTAACATTATCTTGCGCTCGGCAAACCTTTGTAGACAAGATAATTACTTTTTTCTCGGCACCTTGAAAAGTGTGAACCGTCCCAACAGAGTTTCGATCTAATCCAGAGAATTTGTTACATAAATGCTCTTTTAATGCATTAGCATGAACTTTAAAGGGTGAAATAACACCTATATCTTCTAATGAGTAACCTTGCTCAAGCAAGTGCTGGATTAAATCAGATACAGCGGAAACTTCTTCCTCATTAACATTATTGCTGATTTTTCCTTCAACATCGTAAGCAATTAAGTTTGTTTGCAATAAAGAAGCAACTGGTTTTGTTTTTACCTCTAACCCATAGTTGGCGATCGCATCGCAATACTCAATAATGCTATGTTGACAGCGGTAATGTTCAATCAAACGAATACCTTGCCCCTGATTGTTCTTTTCTCCACTGGCACCAGCGGCACGATGATAGGTAGTAGCGCTGTATTCTTCTTCTGGGCTATAACGATGGTAATCAATATCAGTTAATCCTTGATCGAGAAACGCTGTTTGACGATAATCCTTGCGTCTTTGTTTACTTAAAGTAATTACAGGCTCAATTTGCTGCGGATCTCCTACAATAATAGCTTTGCGCGATCGCACTAACAACGGAAATGTTTTATGCAGGTCAATCATGCCTGCTTCGTCTACAATTGTACGGTCAACACATTCAGAAACCCAAGGGAGCATATTTCGGATGGACAGTAGCTCACTTTCCGTGGAAACTGCTCATCAGCATATAGACGCGCCATCTGTTAAGCAATCTCATTTGCCTGGATAACTGCTTCAATTTCTTCTGAATGGGCATCTGCATATGCCCAAGCATTGACTAAATCGGCAGCACTGATGTGAGGATAATCTTGCAAAAGTTCGGCTTCACTGATGCCAAGATAACGCGCTTCAACTAATAACCAAACAGCAATGCGGGTTCCAGTAATACAAGCTTCACCACCGCAGACACCAGGTGTTTTAGTGATACCCTTAGCACCAGTATTGATTGCTTTAGTTAGGCTCTGGATAATTTCTGCTTTTTCAGTTGGGGGTAGTGCGAGAATTTGATTTTCCAGTTCTTTGAGAGTCATAGAACACTAAGGCATCATGTAAAAATAACTTGAACAACTAGAGAGAAACTTTAGGTTTGATAAT
>JAQYWP010000865.1 GCA_029379285.1 Rhizonema sp. PD38 | reverse complement strand
ATTTAATAATGCCGTGGAAATGCTATTTTTCTTCATAAATGCTTTTTGCCCTTGAGAAGACTGCATGCTGATTCATTCTGTCGATTTGAAGAAGTGCTCGTTGATCGATTACGCAGTTCAGATTCATCGTAGCAGCACAGGTTGGGCATTAATGCGAACGCGGAAAAGAGAATAAGGCATCTGGCGCAGATCTTTGCCGTTTTGGTATTTCGCTTGACGGTGCAATTGATTAGCTGTAATGTAAAGGTATCCGTCTGCTGCAATGGACATCGTATCTGTCCACATCAGTCGTGGGTCATGCACAACGGTTTCCCATTCTCCTTTTGTAGAACGGCGAAGAATCGCTTGATGTTCGTAGTTGGTGGCGTAGATATATCCGGCTGCGTCGGATTCCAGTCCATCGGCTCCGCCGCCTTTGTCGCCTTCATTGATCACCGTTGCAGCAACAGCGTCATCGGTAAGGGAGCGATCACAAAGAGCATCGATTGCCACACTGTAAAGTTTGCGACTAGCAAGTGGGCAGTAGAATAAACGTGACCCGTCTGCGAAGAGGGCAATTCCGTCAGCACCCATTTTGAGAGGCTTAGTTTGTCCATCGGGCTGCCGCTCCATAAACGGGCGACCTTCAACAACTGGGAGGAAACTCGACCAGTTTTCAGCCTTAGTGGACGGATGATCATTAAGCTTTCGCCAGCTTTCACCCGAGGCTAGGTCCACCACAATGATGCCGTTTGCCCCTTGGTCAGAGGAATCTGTAATGAACGCTATCCCTTCGGCACCGCGCCGCAGGTCAAATCGCACATCGTTGAGATAGGTTGTGGGCAATGCCACATCTTGTGGGAAAAGAATCGTTTTGATGACGCGATCGCTGCTTAAATCCACACAAACCAACTTGGGTCCACCGTACTGTGTGGGTTGGAACATCGGACTGCCCGTATCCAGAATCCACAGGCGATCACACCCTTTACTTTGATGAATGGTCAGTCCGAGTAGATGAGCGCACGTTAGAAGAACCCGATCAATGGGTTCAGTCTGCCTGTCTGCTTTGCTCGAATGGTTGTGGAATGGACATTGGCGTCAAAGATGGCAAAATAGTTGGGGTTCGCGGTCGTGCCGTAGATGCAGTCAACCAAGGAAGACTCGGTCCTAAAGGGTTGCACTGCAAATCTTCCGTTATGCGGAACAGGGTTCGATTAAGATGTTATGGATTAGCGCTACAAACCCAGCAGTCTCACTCCCAGAACTGGAAAGAGTTCGTCGCATTCTCCAGAAAGATGATCTCCTTGTTGTGGTGCAGGATGCCTTTCTCACGGAAACAGCAAAACTTGCAGATGTCGTCTTACCTGCAGCAATTTGGGGTGAAAAGACGGGTACTCACACCAATGTGGATCATGGTCGCCCGAACTTCCTTCGAGACGACAGCGTCGATTAACCCTTGCCAGGTCGGACCGGGCTTGACCTGCATAATGTTCAAGAAGTCATTGAGCCTCATATTTTCCTTCTCAAGGAGCAGGGCAGGCGGGAAGTAGCTCGACGAGCACGATTTGTTTATATACCCATAATCGGCACCCCGTAGGTCGTCGAGGCTCGCAGCTGGGTCGTCCTTCCGGACAATGAGCAGACTGCGCAACAGTGGCTGATCGGTGAACTTTGACGTTGCGATCGCCAGACCACGGTAGTAGCGGTCTCCCTTTGCGAACAATCGGTAGTAATCCGCAGCTGGAATATAAGCTATGTCAGGCTCGTGACTAGTAACCATCTCCTAAAAGGCTGAACTTGCAACCACTAACTTAAAACCATCTTGCTTGACTCACATCTTGCACCTGGAAAATTGAATGTCAAAACCGCAACCAAGTATAAGGGGAGTCAAGCGTTGAATAGCAAGTAAAATAAGAGACATAACAAGTTGAGGAAATATTGATTCAAGGGCAGTTTGTGCAGCTTCACCCCAATCGGGTGCCTCACGGCCGATTCGATTCAATAAATAAGTCCAATGGACAATCAAATAAGCTGTCAGAGAAAGGATTAACCAGCGATACATGCCACGCAAAGTTCCTTGACCCTTCGGGTTCGCAGTCGCCTACGGAGGGAAACCCTCCTGCAGCGCTGACTCACCAAAACGATGAAGTCCGAAACGGTGTTTCGCGGTTTTAAACCATCCAACTAGAATGCCATCTACGTTTACCCCACCACTTAATGGTGCTGGCTTTTAAACGTCTAGTGGATAAAACATACCTTTTTACCATTTTGCCGTTATCACGTTTAAGGTAATACCAACAAATAGTAACTGGAAACTTTAATCCAACTAGGCGTACCTGTTGTCCTTGCTTATGTAGGTGCTTTAAATTTCTTCCATCAGTTAACTTACGGTCAACAGGTACACCTGTAATTGCATGATATTTCAGTTCACGTACACCGTGAAGAAACTCCATACTACTAAACGCAGTATCTGCCAGAATAATCACATCAAAATTCAACTTCAATACTTTAGGTAAGTGTCTAACTAGTTTTAGACCTAATTGGGCAGGGGAGGAAGTTCCTTTGCCTCTCCAAATGCGGAAATTCCAGGGAATACGCCACTTTCCAACAACGCTGAGGAATTACTACTAAATGTAGCCCACGCTTGCCATTATAAACAGAGATTAAATTCTCAAATTCTTTAAATTTCCCACATTTTTCAAGGGTTGTTAGGTCAATAATAATTTGTAAAAACGGCTTACGTCCGAGCGAATGCTCGGATAAAACTTGTTCAAGTGCATGGTTACGAACTGTACGAATCACATCTCGTGTTGACCAGAGGTTGATATTTAAAAATCGACTTAAAGCGCTAGCGGATTTAGTTTTAGAGTGTTCTGGTAGTGGATGCCCCTGCGCCTCTAAGAATAATCCCAGCATTGCTTCAGCGGTTCTCTTTTTGATAAGAGGTGGGCATTAGATCTAATAAGTTATAAACTAGGTTTTGGGCGTGGGTAAGCATTATTGTTGCTTATTTACTAATTTCTTTTCACGCCTTTTCTCTCATATTTTGGACATTTACACAAATCGAGCCACTCTCATTATTAACGTAGGCGTAGCCCGCCGCAGGCATCGCATACGCCTACGACTCGCTACAAGGAACATCATGTCCTAACAAAACGTGCCATCACATTTCTGACTGAAATACGTAATAATATTCAAACACCAGTCTTTAAAGCTACTTACCTAACTAAATCTTTTGGATAATTTTCATGTTACAGTTTTGTACTCTTTTTTTGTTTTTTACGAGTTTATTCGGTAGGTGCAAGATGTGAGTTAAAGCATGGTCAAACTGATTGCGGTAGGAAAGTAAGCATTCATAGCAAGCTTGGATACAACTGTCTTTAGGGTGTTTGAAATGGCAAATATCCAAAGCTGCATCGGCAATTTTCCGAAAAGCATCTGGTTTTTCTAACAATTGAGAGAGAACTCCTGCACCGCCTTCCGCTGCTTCCCAGAAAAGCAAATATTTACCTCCCCCAAGTCGTTCGGTGTCAAGTTCATCAGCTTCTAATCTATAGACTGCTTGAATTGCTGTTTTTAACACGTATTGCATTGTCGTCACAATAGCTTCTCTATTTTCGGAAGCAACACTTAAGGGTTCCACAACTAAGATGTTGCAGGTATTATCGACCATTAAATGAACTTCTGTATGCAAGCTATCAGTAGGTTGTTGCATTTGTTGATTTCTATTGTCACCCCATATGCCTGTTGTGGGATTGAGCTTAAACCCTCGTTCGTCGGTATTTTTCTTCAAACCGCGATTAATCCGCCAGATGGTGGCTGTAGCACCATAAGGCGGCTAATTGTCCTTGACGGAATTTTTCTTCACGTTCTTGACGGGCTTTATTCCGTACCTGCCCTGTATGTTCTCGACCTTCCATTGTTTGGATTTGACGGGCGTTAGTTTGGTAAAATTGTTGGAAGAATTTATTAATAGGGACACTCGCTTTTTCGTCACCCTGTAAGCGACGCGATGTTAAGGGATCGGCAGGAATTTCGTTGTTGTTTGTTGCTTTCCACAGCAGGGAGTCAATGCGTAATTGTACCTCCAATTCCTGTTGGAATAAATACCCAGCACTGCAAAGGACTTTGAGTAGAGAACTGATTAAGCTCAGGACTTACGCATTGACAAATTAGACAAAAAGTGCAGTAGTGAAAAGAAGAAAA
>JAQYWP010000864.1 GCA_029379285.1 Rhizonema sp. PD38 | reverse complement strand
AGTAAGTTTATTAGACCACGCGGCTTATTTGGGTCGAGAATTCACCCGTGCCGAAATGGCTTTAGTGACAGGGCAAGAGTATGTTCAAGATTAAAAGAAATTTGTTGGTAGTGAGGAGTTGGTAGTTGGTTGATATTCTTTCATCAATGACAACTAACTGTCTGACGATGGTTGAAGAACTAGGTAAATATAATAAGTCGCCATCGGGATGACGGTGGCGGCTATTAAAAGTCCAATAACCCAAATAGTTGCATTACCTTTGTCAGTTTCTTCGGCTTTCTTAAATGTGCCTTCTACTTGCACATTTTCCACAATTTTTGGTGGTCCTGGATCGGGTTCACCGGATAAAACTTTACTCAGGCGATCGCTTGCATCGAGAAACGCTTGATTGTATTTGTCACCGTCTCTCAGTGGTGCCATGACTGTTTCATGAGCAACACTTTGAGCAATTTCGTCTGGCATCAAAGATTTGACTTTCTCACCTGTGATGATGTAGGTACCGTTAGTCACGGTGTCAATCATTAACAAGGTTTGATTTGCCTGGGCTTCTTTTGTCGGAAACCATTGTTCAAACAGTGCTTTGGTAAAACTTTCTGGTGTTTCTCCATAGTCAAGTCGGCGCACGGCAACGATTCTAACTTCGTTGCCAGTTTGCTTTGCTAAATCAGAGAAGGTACTACTAATTGTCCCTTCATTGGCACGACTGAGAACTTCCGCTTTATCTACAACCCAAGTGCCACTCTCTACAGTGTTGGGCATTTGATACACACCTGTGGCTAAAACAGGTGAAGCTAATAGCGAAGAAACTAAAGCGATCGCAATCAATGGCAGCATCAGCCATTGGATAGATTTTTTCCGGACGGTAGTTGTTAAAACTTCCGGAATCGAAGTCAGGTACTGCCTCCATTCTTGATGGAGGTGGTTGAGGAGCTGTTTCATCTGATTCACCAAAAGACAGACTTGCACCAAAAATACTACACAACTACGTGCAAAGTCTCGCTTTTCACGTAAGTCTTTTGTTTTGAATACTGATGCTCTTCACAATTTATTCAATACTTGCTATATTGTATGCAAGTAAATACTTGCTTTTATAAAAATGAATAAAACTGTACGTTCTCCTGCTATAACGAAAGCGCGTTTAATCGAAGCTGCCACTCAAGTGTTTGCCTCTGCTGGGCTTCAGGGAGCAACAACTCGTGAAATTGCTCGTGTTGCAGGCGTGAATGAAGTGACTTTATTTCGCCATTTCACTAGTAAAGAACAATTATTAGAAGCAGTCATTGAAAATACATTAGCTCTACAGACAGAAGCACTAGCGCATCCAGATGAATGGACACAAGATCTTCGCATTGATTTAATACATTACGCCCAACTATATAACAAAATGTTGGAGGCGCAAGAAGATTTAATTCGTACCATCATTGGGGAAGCTAAACGGCATCCTGAAGCAGCACGGCGAGTTATGCAAGACGCAGCCAGATCGCTGAAAGCAAAGCTGGTAGATTACCTGCGTCATCAAGAGACAAGAGGAACAGTGCGAGCAGATCTTGACTTGGTTTCAAGCATTGATATGTTTACAGGTATACTCCTAGCTGGAATGCTGCGACGCAGTGCAGCACTGACTCCTTTAAGTTATAGCAGTGATGATTATATTGAGAATTCCGTCGAGATTTTTGTACGCGGAATTGTGAGTTAGGTATGACAAAAACTTCCCCGCGTTCAACTTCTCATAAACCTAAAAGTTCAACTCCTCAGCTACCCGGTTATGTCTACGGACCTAAAAAGTGGGCGATCGCAGTTACGGCTTCCCTGGGAGCTATTTTAGAAGTCATTGACACCAGCATTGTTAACGTTGCTCTGACAGATATTCAAGCGAGTTTGGGAGCTACAGTGACAGAAGTCGGGTGGGTTGTCACCTCGTATGCGATCGCCAACGTGATCCTCATTCCTTTGACTGCTTGGTTGGGAGATTACTTTGGCAAGAAAAACTATTTTATCTTCTCACTCATTGGCTTTACCATCTCCTCAATCCTGTGCGGTTTCGCAGTGAATCTGCCGACACTGATTATTGCACGTATTTTACAAGGTTTGTGTGGTGGAGGGTTGCTTGCCAAGGGACAGGCGATTTTATTTGAAACCTTCCCACCGGAAGAACAAGGTATTGCCCAGGCGGTTTTTGGTGTTGGGGTGATTGCTGGTCCTGCGATTGGTCCGACATTAGGAGGATTCCTGACCGATGGTTTGGGTTGGCGCTGGATCTTCTTTGTCAATATTCCTTTTGGTATATTAGCTGTGGCACTGGCTTGGGTATTTTTACTAAAAGACAAGCCCAAAAACGAGCAGCAAAACCGAAGTGTTGATTGGTGGGGAATTGGGCTGTTAACGCTCGCTATAGGCTGTTTCCAGACAGTATTGGAAGAAGGACAGAAAGACTACTGGTTTGAATCTAGTTTTATCTGCACCTTCGCAGTCGCTGCTTTCATCGGACTGGCATTGTTCATCTGGCGCGAACTCTCAACCAAACATCCTGCGGTTGACTTAAGAGTACTGCGTCACCGCTCCTTAGCAGCTGGAAGTCTTTACTCAGGAATTCTCGGTATGGGACTTTATGGAGCGCTCTTCGTCGTACCGATTTTTGCCCAGAGCATTCTCCACTTTACAGCAACACAGACAGGACTTTTGCTAGCTCCGGGGGCTTTAGCTTCAGCAATAACAATGATTATGTTAGGCAAATTATCAGGTAAAGTCGATGCCAGACTACTAATTGCTAGCGGTGCGATCGGCATGGCTTTAGTCATGTTTCAACTATCTAGCATCACCCCACAGACAGGAATAGATGATTTATACTGGCCGTTGATCATGCGAGGAGCAGTGACAGTTCTGATGTTTTTGCCCCTTAGTTTGGCAAGTTTAGCACCACTGCCTCAAAAGGATATTTCCGCAGGCTCTGGTTTTTACAATCTCACCCGCCAATTGGGAGGTAGCGTGGGAATTGCCATATTGACAACATTGCTTGAGCAACGGGAAGCTTTCCATCGGGCAATTCTAACTTCTCATGTAACTCCTTACGATCCACAAACAAATCAGCGTCTCGACTCTTTAACTGGAGCATTGCAAAACCAGGGAATGGATACAGCCACAGCTCATCAGCAAGCACTCACCGTCATTAGTCTGACTATCGATCAACAATCTGCTGTGTTGTCTTTTGCTGACATCTTTAGATTTGTCGGAGTTGTGTTTCTTTGCTCACTTCCTCTATTGCTATTCTTAGGTAAGGGAGGTTCTGGTGCTAAAGCTCCTGCAGCTCATTAAGCATATTCTTAATTCCTAGCTCCTGTACTGGCTTGCGTTAACTCATGATTTATCTGAATTAAACAAAGCCTCTACTCCTGATTCCTTTTCATAAGAAACTCTATGTGGTGGAAACAATCTTATATTGTAATTTTGCTTTTAGTACTTAGTACTTTAACAATATTGTATTTATGGTCACCATTAGATGATTCTGACTGTAATGTAGAAAGTTTTCTAGCATCAAAAACCGAAACTTATCAAGTCCAAGCCACGAAAGTCGTTGTTAAGCCTTGGCTGGGTGAACATCACGTATATGGAATATTTATAGTTCCCGATGAATATAAAGAAGCTCCATTCTTCGTTTTAACAGTGAAAGGTATTGGCAGCGACTGTGAAAGACCATTTGGCAGTTTCCAAAACTTTGAGGGGATTACTGCCTTACCGGGAACGCATATAATTAGGGACTATATTAGAACTCGAACTGCTCTGAGAATAATTCTTCAAGGTATGTACACTCAAGTCAAAGAGCCACAAAATTGGACACTCACGTATCCTTTATTAAAACCTGGTAAAACTTGGAAATTACAATAAAAGTTGTTAAGTTAAGCAGCTAAGAGTAAGCTTTGATTTGAGCAACTTCACCAATTGAAACGTAGCGTGAAATATATTTTTTCAGGAAATATCAACTTAATTATCGATAAATCTATGTTTTTCGGTGACTGCTATCAACCCTCAAGTTTGACGCTTATTCAGTGTTTTGCTGAATAATTACAAACTCTTTTCTTAAGTCGTAGTCATGTGGTCGCTTAGGAAACTCTTTGTGAGTGTATACCCATACTAAGTAGGGTCTGCTGAAAAAGTCAGAAAGAGCAAGATAGGGATTAATTTAGTTGCTCA